>JAQVCX010000078.1 GCA_028689545.1 Parabacteroides sp. | reverse complement strand
CCCGTTCGACGGGAAGAAGTCAGACTTCCGCTCGGCGGAGAACAAGATCACCGTCACGTTCACCCCCAGCGCCGTCTTGCTGAAGGCCCTGGAGAATATCTACGTGAACGCCGACGTGGCCACCGTAGGCCCGATGATCGAGAGTTTCACGGATTCCACCACGGGCGAGAAGGATTTGCACATCACCCCGAACGCCCCGGCCATCATCGTCGGCAGCACGTTGCTCGTCAAGGGCGACGACCCGTCGGTAGGTGTCTATTTCACCAAGGACGAGGCGAGCGCCACGCCGGTGAAGGTTCCCCTCATCGTTCGCAACACCAAGGGCGAGATCATCATCCAGACACCGCCACTCGCCGAGGGGCAGTACTGGCTGAGCGTCACTACGCAGGCGGGAGCGGGCTATTCGCTCGTAAAAGACCCGCGCACCTACAAGTTCCCGATCCTCCTGACCGTTGGCACGGGAGGAGGCAGTGAGAGTCCGGACGAGATCTAGGAGCATCGCGGGATGGGAGAGCCTCTATACCCATGGGTGAGAATACCGTTGTTCCCACCCATGGGAACCGAGGCTCTCCCACACCTATCAACAACGTTGTTCCCACCCATGGGAACAACGTTGTTCCCATACCCCTTACTAACGAATGTTAAATCATTTATTCATTATAAATATATTGCTCATGAGAAAACAACTTTTACTAATGCTGATCCTTTGCCTATCGGCCACGATGGTCTGGGCGGAAAGGATAGACGTGTTCACGGCCCGCAAGGTGGCGGAGAACGTGGCGAACGCTGGTTCGGGCTTACGCTCGGCTGAGGACTTGACGCTGGTTTACGCGGCGGCTCCGGGAAAATCGACTTCTGCGCTACGAAGCGGAACTGTTGATGGTGATGCGGACTATTTTGTGTTTAACGTACCGGGAGACAAGGGATTCGTGATCGTCTCCGGTGAGGATCGTGTACTCCCCGTGTTCGGTTATTCTGATAAGGGGACTTTTGACCCGGATAACTTGCCGGACAACCTTCGCTACATGTTGGCCTATTATCAGAACCAGGTCACTTGGGTGGAAGGCCGCGTGCAGACGGCTTCCCCGGATATACAAGCGGAGTGGAGCCGTTATCTGAGCGGAACCAACTTAACTGCGTCTACTCGGGAAGTACTGCTGGAGACGGCACAGTGGAATCAAGGTAAACCCTATAACGGGATGACTCCTGAGATCGGCGGCGAACACGCGCTTACCGGTTGCGTGGCCACGGCGCAAGCCATTATCATGCGCTATCACCAATATCCGGCACGCGCGATTGGGGGCGTGTCTTCCTACAATGGTGTTTCCGTCACCTATGATGAGTATGATTGGGCGAATATGCCGCTTACTTATCCGTGGGATGGCTACGGTGATGCCCGAGACAACGCGGTGGCCAAGCTGATGTGGCATTGTGGGGCAAACGTGGAGATGAATTATGGACTGTCGGCGAGTGGCGCGAGCATGAAACTTCCAGCCAAGTCTTATGTCGAGGTATTCGGCTATAGTCCGGCCATTCGCTATTTAAAAAAGGAGACTTATCGCTGGGAAGAATGGAAAGAGATGATCCGCAAAGAGTTGGATGCCGGGTATCCTTTGGGCTATGGCGGGCAAAGTTCGGGTGGAGGCCATGCCTTCGTATGCGATGGCTACGACGCGCGGGGCTTCTTCCATATCAATTGGGGCTGGGGAGGTTATAGTAATGGCTTCTTCGCCTTGTCCGTGCTCGATTCGGACTATGGCAATGATGGCTATAGTAACGGGCAGGAGATGATCCTCAACATCCGTCCACCACGAGCAGGTGACGAGAAATATGTCTACAAGCCGGTCGTGACGAACATATACTATTCAGGCTCGCTACCTTTAACTGGCAACGTCGGGATGTCTATCCGTTTACGTTATACCGCCTTCGAGGATATGAGTTACTACGTGGCATTGGCCGTTGTGGACGCATCGGGAAGGATCACCCAACAGCCATCCGATCCAAAATCCATGAATTTTGAGGCTTATGCTAAAGGATGGCGGGATTATAATCCGATCTATCGCAGCATAACCTTGAATACTTCCCTTGGCGAGGGGCTAAGAATCGCTGTTGTCGGTTCTTCCGATGGACATGATTGGGAAGTGATGCGTTGCCTTATGACATCTCCTACGGGATTGGATAATAATGGCTTGATTAGGGCTCCGGCCGACAATCCGGACGAACCGGTCGTGAACCCCGTGAACGTGGGTATTTACTGGAATCAGTTTGACGATGTTTTCATGGCTGTATCAGGATTGGACAATAACCAATATAACGGGCAAAATACACAAGGTATTTCCTATAAGTTGACCAATGTGACGGAGAATGTCACGTTGCGTTACACCCTGAAAGACTATGCCGCTTGGAAAGGGAAGCTGGATGTTTATTATGGGGATGATAGGACTATTTATCAACCAAACAAAGGAACAAAGGCCGTGATTGGCGAGGACGGCTCTTTCAGCGTGCCGGTCAGCCTGGCGCAGATCTCCGAGGGAGCATACGTGAATTACCTGAAAGTATTATCTGCCAAGCAAGGCGAGCTATCTTACGATATCCAGGTATATCTTGAATCCGACCCGGCCAACCCCGTATTCGAGGAGAATAACAAGCCGATGAGATTCATGGAAGCCCTTACCGGCTCGATCGCTCCGAATCCGATCATGGGGGCGAAGAACACTAAAATCCCGTTCACCTATACGATCGAGAAGACAAATCAGTGGCTCGATGGGAAGCCATTAGGAGTGAGTGCCTCAATCTCAAATCTCAAGGCAGATCAAATAAAATTGTATTATGTAAGCGATGGGCAGGAGAAGGAGATCCCGTTGAAGTCGGGCGGGAATGATCATGTTTATTGTTATACGGAAGAAGATTTTGCCATAGGTACGTTGAGCGGTGGTGCTTCATACACCTTCAAGGTTGAGGTCAATGTGTTGATCGACAATGCTTCTATCTCTCTTGTGCCAAAGGTAAAGGATATCTATCATCCTGCCGGATCCGCTTATGCGTTCCTCCAAATAACAGACGTGCCGATCGTAACCCATACGATCACGACTGCCTTGACGAACTTGGTCGCTCAGGAAGGCCTGCCTACTGTTATTGAGACCGGGAAAGACCTGTTCTACAAACTGGAATGTAAAAAGGAGGGCTATACGCTTCCGGATATGATTCAGGTGAAGATGGGGACAAAGGAGCTGAACGTGACTACACGACCTAACGAACAGGACGCGGAATGTACGTATAATCCGAAGACCGGGGAGATAACGATTTATGCGGTAAATGGCGATGTGGTCATCACCGCCGCCGCGGTTCCCGTACAGATAGCCACCTATCCCGTTAAGGCAACCTTGACAAACCTGTCCTCCTCGCCTGCCATCGTAGACGCTACGACCGTGAAAGAAGGAGAGACATTCTCTTTTACCTTATCAGCGAATAGCGGTTACATGCTTCCGGCATCGATCACGATAAAGATGTCCGGTTCCACCTTGGAGGCAGGAAAGGGATATACCTACGACGCTAAGACTGGAAAGGTAGAGATCTTGAACGTGAAGGGCGAGATCGCTATCACCGCCGCGGGCGTACCCGAACCTACTGTCTACAAGATCACGGCGGATTTGAAGAACCTTACCTCCACGCCGGCCATTACTACGGCTACAACGGTGAAGGAAGGTGAATCGTTCACGTTCACCTTGAAAGCGGCCGAGGGCTACAGGCTTCCGGATGCGATCAGCATCTTGAAGGGTAATGACGCGCTGACCGCCGAAGAGTTCACCTACGACGCTAAAACAGGTAAAGTCGTGATCAAGGCCGTTTCCGGCGACTTGACCGTGAATGCTTCTGGTATTGACGATCGCCATTATGAGGTGATACTTAGCCTTAAGGGAGTCACTTCCCAACCCACCTCGTTCGATCCCGTATTGATCAATGGAAAGGTAGAGCTGACCTTGAAGGCGGCCGAAGGCCATACGCTTCCAGCTACCGTTACGGTAACAATGGGCGGTAAGACCTTGGTAGCCGGTACGGATTATACCTACGATGCCGCTACGGGAGCCTTCTCTCTGGCTAAGATTACAGGTAAGCTCTCTATTACCGCGGAAGGCGTGAAGAAGAGCTATTCAGTTTTGGCCTCATTAATTAATATCACTTCCGACATCCCAACGAATGCCAAGGTAGAATTTGGTGATGTCTTCGTATGCGAACTTTCCGCGGATGAGGGCTATACGCTCCCGACTGAGATCACGCTCGTGATGGATGGCAAGATTTTGGTAGACGTAACCGATTATACCTATGATGCCGCTACGGGAAAGATCTCAGTGAAGAAGGTAACCGGCGAGTTGGCTATCACGGCGCAAGGCGTGCAGAAGAGCTATGCGGTAGACCTTACGTTAAAAGGCTTGACTTCCGATATCCCGCAAGGCAAGAAGATTAAACATGGTGAGGCCTTGATCGGCAAGCTATCTGTAGTGACACCACAGTACGGGCTTCCTTCCACGATAGAGGTAACGATGGGTGGCAAGGCGCTGGCCGCTGGTTCCGGTTATTCCTACGATCCGAAGACTGGGGCGATAGAGATAAAGAACGTAACCGCCGAGGTTTCCATTAAAGCGATTGGTGCGGAGATATTCCATGTCAAGGTACAGACCGAGAATGTTGAGATTACGGGCTCCGGAGAGATCGTGAAAGAGGGGGATACCTTTGAAGGTAGATTGAGTGTCGCTGAGGGATACAAATTCCCTTACTCTATACAGGTAATGATGGGTGGCCGACTTTTGTCAGCGGGTCAAGATTATACCTATAATCTCAAGACAGGTGAGATCAAGATCCCGAATGTAGCCGCGGATTTGTGGATCGTGGCATCCGGTGTCAAGAAGGATTATTTCGAGGTGATACTCTCCTTGACTAATTTAACTTCTGATCCAGTATCTTTTGAACCTCAGAAACAGGATAACGAAGTGAAGTTGACCTTGAAGGCAGCCTCTGGTTATACCCTTCCGGCATCCATTACGGTAACGATGGGGGATAAGACGTTGACATCTGCGGATTATACATACAACTCTGGTACAGGTGCTTTCAAATTGGAGAAGATCACGGCTACCTTAGTGATCACGGCAATAGGTAATAGAATCCCCGATCCGGAACCAGAACCCGAGCCAACTCCGACAACTTATACGGTAACACTACCGGTTGTAGAGGGCGCTACTCTAACCGCGGAATCTTCCACGAGCGTTGAATCCGGCAAGAGCTTCGCGTTCGCGCTGACCTTGAAGACTGGCTACAGCGCGCCTCAACTGACAGTGAAAGCGAATGGATCGGTACTTACTCCGGTATCAAGCGGCCGCTATGTGATTGGGAAAGTAACGAGCGATATCGTTGTCACCGTAACAGGTATCGTGAAAGACAATCCTACTGATAACGCGGAGGTAGATTCCAACGATTTGAGCGTATGGGGTGAGAATGGCAGGTTGCACATCCAGACTCCTGTTATCGACACCGCCAGTATCGTTACATTCGAAGGGCGTTTATATAGAAACTTATCTTTGCCTATAGGCGAGACTATCACGAGTATGCCGCAAGGTTCCTATATAATTTATATTGGCAAACAATCCTACAAGATCCACTTCTAGCCGTTCTTTAGGAAACATAGCAAGGGGTTGAATATGACGAACACGACCGTAGGTAATGCCGTTACCGCGGAAGGTGCGGAAGTCGTGTCTGGAACTTCCTTGCGGCAAGGTACGGCGTTGCGGATCTCTATATTATCAGCGAAAAGAGGCGAGTCACTTACGGGTGGCTCGCCTCTTTGGATTTTAATCGATATGGATATTCCTCGTACTCTTGATTTTTCGCATACTGGAGGCGGAGTGAACGATGTCCAATACCTCGATTCGTAGCTCAGTGATGCGGTACACGATAAGGTGTGAGTCCAAGATGATGTTTCGGTACATACGGCTTTTGGTGGCTAGATGGCGGCATTCGGGATAATAAGGATACGTTCGGTCTAACTCGTATAAGATGGATTTTATCTTATTGGAGTATAATTCCGCTTGGTAGAAACCGAATAAGTCAAGGCCTTGAGTATATACATTCGTATAGCTTTCCCAAAATTGGCTACTAGCTATAACCTGCTTTTGAGAAACTCTTGCTTCCATTCATCGAAACGGTTAAAACATTCATCAAGGGTCATGAACGGGCCCTTCTCGATCTCATGGATATGTTCCCATATTTCTTCTTGGGTAAATTGGATGGGCTTGGTCGGATCCCAGACGAGCTTTTCGGGTTCGGTTTTGGCTTTGCGTGTTCTCGCAGTCTTGGCCGTGGTTCCCTTTACGGGGATGTTACTTAATTTAGTCATAGTTGTAACTGTTATTTATTAGTACTGTGGCAAATATACGGAATTAATCGGGACAGGATCGCTTTTGTGTGGTTCTTTATTAGGGTATTCTTAAATTACTCTTTTGAGGGGATGAGACGGGGCACGCCCCGTCTCTACTGATTACGATGCCCATCATAAAGAGCTTACAATGCCCATCGTAAGATCCTTATGATGCCCATCGTAACAATCTTACGATAGGCGGTGTTATTTAGTAACGGATGCGGGTGTTTATCTTACGTTTTATAAGATATACTTGATAAAAAACTTCGAATTATATTTGTCGGTCTCGAAAAAGGCTGTATCTTTGCAGCGTTCAAATAAAAACAATAAAGACAAGAACAATGGTACGCAACTTGCAAAATAGTCTCATTATTTCTCTAAACATTATTCTACTCTGGGAACAGGATAGGAAGTGAGACGGCATGCTTCGCGGGCATTACGATATATGAAAGAGCCTTTCTCACTTCCTTGTGAGAGAGGCTTTTTTCGTTAATATAGGATAGTAATAAATTAAGAATATAGGATTATGTCAGACAGATTGTTTATTTTCGACACCACCTTACGTGATGGTGAGCAGGTTCCGGGATGCCAGTTGAATACAGTGGAAAAGATTCAAGTAGCCAAGGCATTGGAACAGCTAGGTGTTGATGTGATCGAGGCAGGCTTCCCTGTCTCCAGCCCCGGGGATTTTAAGAGTGTGGTTGAGATCTCAAAGGCCGTGACTTGGCCGACCATCTGCGCCTTGACCCGTGCGGTGGAGAAAGATATCGACGTGGCAGCCGAGGCTCTGAAATTCGCTAAGCGGGGACGTATCCATACCGGGATCGGCACTTCCGATTCTCATATCAAATACAAGTTTAACTCCACGAGGGAGGAGATCATAGAGCGTGCGATCGCCGCCACGAGATACGCTAAAAAGTACGTGGAGGATGTAGAGTTCTACTGTGAGGATGCCGGGCGTACGGATAATGAATATCTGGCTCGTGTCGTAGAGGCCGTGATCAAGGCCGGGGCTACCGTGGTGAATATCCCGGATACGACAGGATATTGCTTGCCCGATGAGTACGGGGCGAAGATTAAGTATCTGATGGAGCATGTGGATGGCGTACATAACGCTATTCTTTCCACCCATTGCCATAATGACTTGGGTATGGCTACCGCGAATACCGTACAAGGCGTGTTGAACGGAGCCCGTCAGGTGGAGGTTACCATAAACGGTATCGGTGAGCGTGCGGGTAACACGTCATTGGAAGAGGTAGCCATGGTTTTCAAGAGCCATAAAGAACGTGATATCATTACCAATATCACGACGAATAAGATCTATAGCACGAGCCGCATGGTCTCTAGCTTGATGAATATGCCGGTGCAACCGAATAAGGCGATTGTCGGACGTAACGCGTTCGCTCACTCCTCCGGTATCCACCAGGATGGCGTATTGAAAAACGCCCAGACTTACGAGATTATCGATCCGAAGGATGTGGGTATCGATGATAACGCGATCGTATTGACAGCCCGTAGCGGCAGGGCGGCGTTGAAGCATCGCCTGCACGTCTTAGGCGTGGATCTGGAGCAGGAGAAATTGGATAAGGTATATGACGAGTTCCTGAAACTGGCCGATCGTAAGAAAGATATTAATGATGATGACGTGTTGATGTTGGTCGGCAAGGATCGTACGGCCACTCATCGTATTAAATTGGAATATTTACAGGTAACGAGTGGCGTGGGAGTACAATCCGTCGCGAGTATTTGTTTAAATTTGTCGGGAGTAAGACGGTATGAGGCTGCGGCTGGCAATGGTCCGGTTGACGCGGGTATCAAGGCGGTGAAAAAAGCGATTAGTAATAGTGACATGACGATTCAGGAATTCTTGATCCAAGCCATTAATAAAGGTAGCGATGATACGGGCAAGGTGCACATGCAGGTGGAGTATAAGGGATCTACCTATTACGGGTTCTCCGCGAATACCGATATCATCGCCGCTTCCGTGGAGGCTTTCGTGGATGCCATCAATAAGTTTATAGTAGACTAAAAATAGACAAGACAATGAGTAAGACATTATTTGAGAAAATCTGGGACAAACACGTGGTGGACACGTTGCCCGACGGAACCATACAATTGTATATAGACCGTCTGTATTGTCATGAGGTGACTAGCCCGCAGGCTTTCGCCGGATTACGTGCGCGTGGATTGAAGCCTTTCCGTCCCGAGCAAATCACTTGTATACCGGATCACAATATCCCGACGTTGAACCAAGATAAGCCCATCGAGGATCCTATCTCCAAGAAGCAGGTGGATACGCTGGAAGAGAACGCGAAGTATTTTGGCTTGACGTATTACGGCCTTCAGCATCCGAAGAACGGTATCATCCATGTGGTAGGTCCGGAGACGGGCTTGACGCAGCCGGGTATGACGATCGTTTGTGGCGACTCCCATACCTCTACGCACGGTGCCATGGGCGCTATCGCTTTCGGTATCGGTACGAGCGAGGTGGAGATGACCTTGGCTACCCAATGTATCATGCAGCGTAAACCCAAAACGATGCGTATCACGATCGATGGCGTGCGCAAACCGGGCGTTACGGCGAAGGACTTTGCCCTATACATTATTAGTAAGATGACGACCAGTGGCGCTACGGGCTATTTCGTGGAATACGCTGGCGAGGCGATCCGTAATACGACCATGGAGGAACGTCTGACGATCTGCAACCTTTCGATCGAGATGGGTGCCCGTGGTGGTATGATCGCTCCGGATGATGTCACATTCGATTATTTGAAAGACCGCGAGTTCGCCCCGAGGGGCAATGAGTGGGGGCGGAAGGTGAGCGAGTGGCGGCAGTTGTATAGCGATCCGGACGCTACCTTCGATAAGGAGATCGTTTTCCACGCCGAGGATATCGACCCGATGGTTACCTACGGAACGAACCCGGGTATGGGAATGAGTATCCGCGAGGATATCCCCGCCTTGGAAAGCGTCCCCGAGGCAGGTCGTATCTCTTATAAGAAGTCTTTGGATTATATGGGCTTCAAGGCAGGCGAGCCGATGTTGGGTAAGAAAGTGGATTATGTCTTCTTGGGTAGCTGTACGAATGGCCGTATCGAGGATTTCCGCGCTTTCGCCTCCTTGGTGAAAGGAAAGAAGAAGGCGGATGACGTGACGGTTTGGCTGGTTCCCGGCAGTTGGCTGGTAGAGCGAGAGATCCGTGCCGAGGGCATCGACAAGGTTTTGGCCGAGGCGGGTTTCGTGCTTCGTCAGCCGGGATGTTCCGCTTGTCTGGCGATGAATGAGGATAAGATTCCGGCGGGTAAATACGCCGTATCCACCTCGAACCGCAACTTTGAGGGTCGTCAAGGACCGGGTGCCCGCACCATCTTGGCGGGTCCGCTAGTGGCCGCCGCCGCTGCCGTGACCGGTAAGATCACGGACCCGAGAGAATTGATATAAAGACGAATTTAATAAAGTAGCATAAGATGAAAACAAAATTCAATATAATCACAAGCACTTGCGTGCCTCTTCCCTTAGAGAACGTGGATACCGACCAGATCATCCCGGCCCGCTTTCTGAAAGCGACTACCAAGGAGGGGTTCGGCGAGAACTTATTCCGGGATTGGCGATATGATAAGGAAGGTAATAAGATCGAGTCATTCGTCTTGAACGATCCTACGTATAGTGGAAAGATATTGGTGGCGGGAAAGAACTTCGGCTCTGGTTCCAGCCGTGAGCATGCGGCTTGGGCGATCGCCGATTACGGCTTCCGTGTCGTGGTCTCCAGTTTCTTCGCCGATATCCATAAAAACAACGAATTGAACAACTTCGTGCTGCCCGTCGTGGTGACCGAGGGATTCCTTGCCGAACTGTTCGACTCTATTTACAAGGACCCGAAAACCGAGGTGGAGGTAAACCTGCCGGAGCAAACCATCACGAACAAGGCTACGGGCAAGAGCGAGCCTTTCGAGATCAACGCTTACAAAAAGGATTGCCTGATCAATGGCTTGGACGATATCGACTATTTACTGGCAAACAAATCAAAGATAGAAACCTTCGAAAGGGGACGGTAATTAAACACGGAATACACGGAACACGCGGATTTCACGGAAAGAGAGAATAACTATGTTATATGAGGAGCTGACAGAGGAAATTTTAGGAGCCTATTATGATGTGTATAGGACATTGGGATATGGCTTTTTGGAACAAGTATACCAAAATGCCTTATTCTTTGAGTTACAATCTAGGAGATTAGCTTGTGAAGCTCAGAAGGCTATTGATGTCTATTATTGTAATAGGTTAGTAGGAAAATACTATGCGGATATCGTGGTTGAAGGTAAGGTGATTTTGGAATTGAAAGCGACTCCGTCTTTACAGGAAGAACACGAGTGCCAATTGATTAATTATTTAAGGGCTACGGATATGGAAGTAGGACTTCTGATGAACTTTGGAAAGCGCCCGGAGGTAAGGCGTAAGATCTTTACGAATGAACGAAAAAGATCCGTGTGATGCTGTGTGCTCTGTGTAGTCCGTGTTGAATTAATATAAATGAATTATGATAGAAATAATGGATACGACCCTCAGGGATGGGGAGCAAACTTCGGGTGTCTCCTTCGCCGCTCACGAGAAGCTCAGCATAGCGCAAGTGCTGCTGAACGATTTAGGCGTGAACCGGGTGGAGATCGCCTCCGCCCGTGTGTCGGATGGAGAGTTTGAGTCTGTGAAGCGTGTAGCCGCTTGGGCCGCCCGCTCCGGAAACCTGGACAAGTTGGAGGTCTTGGGTTTCGTGGACGGCACGGCCTCGCTCGACTGGATTGAATCCGCCGGTTGCCGGGTCGTGAACTTGCTTTGCAAAGGCTCTTATAAGCATGTCACCGAACAGCTTCGGAAGACTCCCGAGCAACATGTTCACGATATTCGTACGGTCGTATTGGAAGCGGCGAAACGGAAGATCGACGTGAATATCTATTTGGAGGATTGGTCGAACGGGATCAAGCATTCCCCGGATTACGTGTTCTTGGTAATTAATGCGTTGAAAGGACTTCCGATCCGCCGCTTCATGCTTCCGGACACCTTGGGAGTATTGAATCCCGGGAATACCTACGAATATTGCAAGATAATGGTAGATCATTATCCGGATTTACGGTTCGACTTCCATGCGCATAACGACTATGATCTGGCCGTCGCGAATGTATATTCCGCCATCCGTGCGGGCATCCAGGGAATCCATACGACCGTGAACGGTCTGGGCGAGCGTGCGGGTAACGCTCCTTTGAGCAGCGTGATCGCCGTTATCAAGGATCAGTTGGGAGAGGAGACGAGCTTGAGGGAGGAAAAGATAAACAAGGCCAGCCGTTTGGTAGAGACCTATTCCGGGGTACATATCCCGCCCAATAAGCCGATCATCGGAGAGCATGTGTTTACGCAATGCGCCGGTGTGCATGCGGACGGTGATAGCAAGAACAACCTGTATTGCAACGACCTGCTTCCCGAGCGTTTCGGACGGGTGCGCGAGTACGCTTTGGGCAAGACCTCCGGAAAAGCGAATATCCGCAAGAACCTGGAAGCGCTCGGTATCGACATGGACGAGGGTTCGATGCGTAAGGTTACGGAGCGGATCATTGAGTTAGGGGATAAGAAAGAAATGGTTACACAGGAGGATCTTCCTTATATTATCAGCGATGTGCTCCATCATGATAATGCGCTGGAGAATCAGAAGATCCGGATCTTGAACTATTCCTTATCCTTAGCCCAAGGGCTGAAACCGATAGCTACCTTAAAGATCGAGATCAATGGAGAGGCTTACGAGGAATCGGCTTCCGGCGATGGGCAATACGACGCTTTCGTTCGTTCCTTGCGCCGGATTTATTCCCGCTTGAACCGCCCGTTCCCGATGCTGACGAACTATTCGGTGTCCATCCCGCCGGGAGGACGCACGGACGCGTTCGTGCAGACGGTCATCAGTTGGAACTATGCCGGGGTAGATTTCAAGACGCGCGGCCTGGACGCGGATCAGACCGAGGCGGCCATCAAGGCGACATTAAAGATGTTGAACAAGATAGAAGATTAATTATAATAAACATTTACGATGAAACTGAATATAGCAGTACTTCCCGGAGACGGGATCGGACCAGAGATTTCCGTGCAAGGCGTGGAAGTGATGAGTGCCGTTTGTGAGAAATTTGGACATGAGGTCCACTATGAGTATGCCCTTTGTGGCGCTGACGCGATCGATAAGGTAGGCGATCCTTTTCCGGAGGAGACCTACCGGATCTGTAAGGATGCCGACGCTGTCCTTTTCTCGGCCGTGGGCGATCCGAAGTTTGATAATGACCCGACCGCGAAGGTACGCCCCGAGCAAGGCCTTTTGGCGATGCGTAAGAAGTTGGGCTTGTTCGCCAACATCCGTCCGGTGCAGACCTTTAAATGCCTGTTGCATAAATCTCCGCTGCGTGCCGAATTGGTGGATGGCGCGGATTTCTTATGTATCCGTGAGTTGACCGGCGGTATGTATTTCGGCGAGAAATACCAAGACAACGACAAGGCGTACGATACGAATATGTACACCCGCCCGGAAATAGAGCGTATCTTGAAAGCGGGCTTCGAGTATGCGATGAAACGGAATAAGCACCTGACGGTCGTAGACAAGGCGAACGTACTTGCCTCCTCCCGCTTGTGGCGCCAGATCGCCCAGGAGATGGCTCCCCGCTACCCGGAAGTAACGACCGACTATATGTATGTGGACAACGCCGCCATGCGTATGATCCAAGAGCCGAAATTCTTCGACGTGATGGTGACCGAGAATACGTTTGGCGACATCTTGACGGACGAGGGCTCTTGCATCAGCGGCTCTATGGGCTTGCTGCCTTCCGCTTCTACCGGAGAGAGCACGCCGGTTTTCGAGCCGATCCATGGCTCTTGGCCGCAGGCGAAAGGGCTGAATATAGCGAATCCCTTGGCGCAAATCCTTTCGGTAGCGATGCTGTTCGAGTATTTCGACCTTAAAGAAGAGGGTGCCTTGATCCGTGAAGCCGTAGACGCTTCCCTTGACGCGAATGTCCGTACGCCGGAGATCCAAGTGGAAGGCGGGGCGAAATACGGGACGAAAGAAGTAGGTAATTGGATCACCAATTATATCACGGGAAAGTAGTATAAACGGGCCGATTTCGCACGTATATTGGCGTAGGCCCACGCGTATATTGGCATCGGCTCACACGTATAGTGGTATAGGCCTACGCCACCGTACGTGTGAGCCGATGCCAATATACGTGTAAAAACAGCCTTACCGAGCCATCTTCATCAACTCATCGATCGTTGTTTTATCATATCCCATATCCTCGGCTTTCTTGAAGTCTAAGGCGGCCGACGCTTTCTCATATTGGGCGAGTTTCACCTTGCCGCGCAATACATATAAAGTGGCTGTCGGGGTGCTTTCCACGAATACACGATTGATATCGGCCATGGCCCGGGCGTTCTTGCCCATCATGAAGTAAAGATCGGCGCGGCCCTCGTATAAGATCCATTCGCGGGGCATCTCGTTGATCAGGTAATTAAAGATACGTTCGCTCTCATCGTAATTACCCCGTAGCTTTTCAAGGATCGCGTGGCCCAACCGTCCCTTAATGGATCGTTCGTTAACTTCCAGTATCTTATCGAAATCCTGCTCGGCCAACAGATAGTTCTTATGTTGCAAATGAAGCATCGCCCGGCAGTATAACGCCTCTTGATGGTGGGGGTTCATGATTAGCAGGGCGTTATAATCGCTCAGGGCCTTTTCCATCTGTCCCATCTCCGTATATAAGCCGGCACGGTTTTCCAGTATGGCCTCGTTGTTGGGATGGCGGCTCAGGGCGGCGGTATAGGAGAGAAGGGCCTCTTCCCGTTTTCCTTGCCTGCGCTGTATCGTTCCGAGATTCATGAGCAAGGCGTAATTATTGGGGTTTCCCGGTTCTAGGCGCATGGCGGCTCTTAGGCTCTCCTCGGCGGAGACTAAGTCGTTCTTGTCTAAGAAGTCGAAACTTTTCTCGATAAACTTCTCGTAGGTCTGAGCGTGGCCATAGCCTATCGAAAGGAAAAGGGCGGCGAGTATCGCAAGGATTTTCATTCTGTCTTATTTAACCTGTTATTTGATTGCTCGCGAAGCTACGTAATTATTCCAAGGTTTTATCAGATTAAAAAAACTTTATACCTTTGCTACATTTCATAATGTTTTCGGAAGAGCGGATCGTTATATAAATTAACTAAACATAGAAGATATATGGTATTATTAGCAGCCGTGGAAGCGGGTTCTAAAGTAGAGGTAGCTATCAGATCCTTTGTAGAGAGTGGCGCGGAGTTGGGGCTCACGCTTATTAAAGCCTTCATTGTCTTTTTGGTGGGGCGATTGGTTATAAACTTACTTAATAAATTGGTTCGGAAGATCTTGATCAAACGAGATATCGATCCTTCTGTCAAGACTTTTGTGGGCAGTTTGGTGAATGTCAGTTTAACCATCTTGTTGATCATCTCGGTCGTAGGGGCGTTGGGCGTTCAGACCACGTCGTTTGCCGCTTTGTTGGCTTCCGCCGGTGTCGCTGTGGGTATGGCGTTGAGCGGTAACCTGTCGAACTTCGCCGGTGGATTGATCGTCCTTCTCTTTAAGCCTTATAAGGTGGGCGATTATATCGAGGCGCAGGGCATTGGCGGCACCGTGAAAGAGATACAGATGTTTCATACCGTATTGGGCACGGTGGATAATAAGGTTATTTATATACCGAACGGCTCGTTGAGCAGTGGTGTCGTGACCAATTTCAGTAACCAGACGACTCGTCGTGTAGACTGGACTTTCGGCGTGGAATACGGAAGCGATTTCGAGAAAGTAAAGCAAGTGATAGAATCCGTATTAGCGAAGGATTCCCGTATCTTGTCCGATCCGGCCGCCCCGTTTATCGCCTTGACTGCCTTGGCGGACAGCAGCGTAAACGTGGTGGTGCGTGTTTGGGTGAACAGCTCCGACTATTGGGGCGTGTATTTCGATATTAACAAGGATATCTACGCGACCTTCAATGAGGCAGGTATCGGTTTCCCGTTCCCGCAGCTTACCGTACACCAAGCGAGGGATTGAGCTACGTGATAATATACGCCTTGTCCTTAAAAAGAATCTTTTTGTTCAAAAAGCTTAACGCTTCGTTAGATGTACGATTATTTTATAGCTGGTTGTGTAAAATGATTTATCTTTGCGAATCACAACGAGTCAGAGATTACTCATAGAGTGCATACGATATTACGGAACTTTGATTTATTACTTTAGTATTTTTATTTGATTATTCCTAAGTAGAATGATTTAAGGCTCATCCTTATCGATTAAGGGTGGGCCTCGTTTTTTATAGCGATGTACATCGATTCCACACTTCTGTGGGGAAATATTCCACACTCCACGGTTCGCTCCACACTTTGGCGATCCGATGACTTATTCTTCTCCTTTGGATAATAGCCGGATTTACAACTTATTATTCTTTTGTCGTTCTTTCAGGCGAGTTTTGGCACGGGGATTGCATCTTATTGTGCGAATTTATGATGTAAGAGAAAACAAGTTTAGGTATTTAGGTCTTTAAGGTATGAAAAAGATTGTTTATGGGGTTCTTGTCACTTTAGGTGGCTTATTTATTTCCCCTCAGGCAGAAGCGCAAGTCGGGATGACCGGTAGCGTGGAGGAAACGGTGGCACAGGATAAGTTTTATCCGATCGAGGTAACGGATGTTCCCCAAGTATTGCGTGACGCGGTAAATACTTCCTATGAGGGATGTCTGCTGAAATCGGTTGAGGTGTCGAACAATAGTACGTTTGTGAAGTACAAGGTAGTATTGACTTCCAGGAATGGTAAGATGTATAAGGTTTATTTCGATGACAGAGGTCATGTCGTAAAAGAACATGCTTATTTCGAGTAAGCCCGCGAAGATATTTATTGAGTAGATTAGATTAGATTTCCGGCCGTTTTGCCTGTGAAGGTGGAGCGGTTTTTCTCCAAAATATATAGTTTCATGATATTACTATATAAATACACTGTTTACATTTTTAGTAGTATAGTCGTCCTGTTCGTGAGAATAGGACGACTATTTTGTTAGTGTGCCGTCTAGATAAGCAAGTTGGAGCTATTCCTCCAACTTATTCTTTAGATAAGCGATCTTCTTCTCCGATTTCTCTTTCAAGGTGTTCATGCTCTTGATATCGCTTAATACGGTGGCGAGGTTGAAGGTGGCGGCGATCGCTTTCTTGTCGGCGTCCGCCATATATATAATGTAAGGCTTGCCTCCGGTGTACTCCACCTTGATCCGTTCTTTCTCGTTAGCGTAGATGAACTTGACGGCATCGACGCAGTTTTCCCCCTTATACGTCACTACCTCCGTGGTACTTCCCATATCCTTGAAGCGGTAATTCTGTCCGCCGTCGTACGGGATGGCGGCGGTCTCGGCTAGCTGGCCGTCTTTCGTGCTCAGCTTGATGCTCGTATGCTCGATGGGTCGGCCGCCGTAATATACGCTGGCCAGGTACATCTCGCCCTCCTCGTTCACGCCGCAGCGTACGTAACTACGTTGCACGTTGCGCTCGATCGTCTGCTGCTTCCATATATAATTGCCGATTTCCTCGTAAACGGAATCCTTCTCGAAAGCGAAGCCTTTCTTCAATGCCTCCACTTCCTCCAGCTTGATAGGGAGCAGGCTGTCGCAGAAAGCGATATTGCGCTCCGCCTCCTTCACTTCTACCTGGCGCATAAGCGTTAATCCCTGCTTCAGCACCTGTACTTCCTTGGGATAGAGCGCGCGGATGCTGTCTATCTCGTTCTTCGCCCCGAAAAACTCGTTATTCTCGTACATGGACCGGGCCTTGTCTAAACGGGCCTGGGCCGCTTTCTCGTCTCCGTTGCAGCCCGTTAAGATGGCGGCAAAGAGCGTTATACAGATCGCTAACTTTTTCATATCTTTCTTGTTCAATGTATTTGATACCGCGAAAGTACATGAAATTTGATTATCTTTGCGCTCTTTATTGGATTTGGAATACATAAATATGTATATAAACGAGGAAGAGATAGTAGATCATATATCAGCGAAGCCTTTCCATTTGATATCGGAGGCGGCGGAAGAGCTAGGTGTTGAGGTATATGTGATAGGTGGATATGTACGGGATATATTCTTGAACCGCCCGTCCAAGGATATAGACGTGGTAGCGGTAGGTAGCGGTATCGAGCTGGCCAAGCGGGTGGCGAAGAAGATCGGGCGCGGGGCTTATCTTTCCGTCTTCAAGAATTTCGGGACGGCGCAGGTGAAAGCCGGCGACCTGGAGCTGGAGTTCGTGGGGGCGAGGAAAGAATCCTACAGCCATGACAGCCGTAAGCCCATCGTGGAAGACGGCACCTTGGAGGACGACCAGAACCGCCGCGACTTCACGATCAACGCCCTGGCCCTTTGCCTGAATAAGGAGCGCTACGGGGAATTGGTCGATCCCTTCGGCGGGTTGGAGGATATGGACGAGCTTACGATCCGTACGCCTTTAGACCCGGATATCACTTTCAGCGATGATCCGCTCCGGATGATGCGCGCGGTGCGGTTCGCCACCAGTTAGGTTTCTTTATCGATCCCGATACCTTCGACGCGATCATCCGCAATCGGG
>JAQVCX010000172.1 GCA_028689545.1 Parabacteroides sp. | reverse complement strand
TGCTCGTTCACGTCCACACAAGTGACGTTTATGCCCATCTCGGCAAAACAAGTACCCGACACCAAGCCGACATAGCCTGTGCCTACAATTGCGATATTCATATTTTTATGATTTATGATTATTGATTTATGATTTATATCGTTAAGGCATAAGATAAACCACCAAACTAGCGTCCCTGCTATTTATTAGGCAGTTACGAGAATTGCATATTTTTAAGTACCTACAATATTGTTATCTGTCCGAGGAGATAGTCTACTTGCTGTTTAAGTTTTGGTAAGTCCTTACTGATAACGCCCCAAATAGTCCTCAATGGATAAAATGGATTGCTGGATATCATAGAGATATTTCTGAATACTACGATGCCCCATAAAGTAGTTGTTTGCCTTGTTCTATATCTGAGATGAAATAGGGATTGGACAAGGAACGATGGGTCACCAAGTCTATCTTTCGCTTGAATAACTCGACGAGTCGGTCTCGTAAGGAAAAGTAATTATCCGTATACTCCTCTATAGTAATGGACGGATCGAACTCTATCAAGAGATCAATATCGCTATGCTCCGTAAATCTCGAAGTATTCACAGAACCAAAAGAATACAAGCTACGTACCTTGTAAAGCTTGCATAGCTCTTTTATCGCATCTAGTCGATCTCGCAAAATTGAATTCATATCTTTCCTATTACGATTCTATCACAAATATAACGTTATTTACCTAACCGATCAATTTTCAGCCATTATTTTTATATTCCATTCCTCTCATCGCCCAATACAGTGCCTTGAGAGCCGCGGCTCCATACATCATAAACAGGGGCTCGTCCATCTCGTAGCATAGTTCTTGTACCAGACGGGACAGGCTTTGGGGGTTTATGCTCCTTTTTTTTTTCGCTTTACTGTAGGTGGCGGTGCCTACGTGGGCTTCCGCACAAAAATCGCGGATGGGGATCCCTAGGCCCTTACGTGAAAACTCTACTAACTCTTCAAATAAAATCTGATTTAAATCTAATTCTCTCCTCACACTATGCTAATTATAGTTAAACAAACACCCAATATTTCAGTCTATAGGCTGAAATGCGGAATCAATTATTAGCAATAGCTTTGGGGACATTAATTTAAAATCCTATTCAAATGGAGCAACAAATGTCTTATTTCCTTCCTCCCATTACCAATACGCTTCCGACCGGGAACTGTACACTCTGGGAGGTGTACCGATGGATCACCGAGGATATCCCTCTTGAAACAGTAACCAACCAATTACGCGCCTTCATCCAGGAAGACCGGGTAGCGGAATATCGCCAGCTCAAGCAGAAACAACTGCCGTTTGTCACGCCTTACGGAGTCTTTTCCTACCGCAAGAGCGACGCTCTCATCTCCGCCTCGGGCTTGATGGTGATCGATATCGATCACCTTGCCTCTCTCAGGGACGCGGAACAACTTCGGGACCGCCTCTTCGCGGATCCCTATCTCGACACACGCCTCGCCTTTGTGAGCCCCAGCGGGCTCGGGGTGAAACTCTTCATCCCCGGAGACGACACCGTGCAATGGGCCATGAGCTACATACAGCTCCTGTATGCCCGCACCTTCAAGGGCGAGGTGGATACCTGTGGAAAGGATATCTCCCGCTGCTGCTTTTTGTCTCATGATTCTAACGCTAAAATACACACACCATGAACAACGATCTCTCCAAACTAGTAGAAGCGGTGCGAGCGGCTCATGCCGACATCGCCCCCACTTACGCCGAGTATGTACAATTGGCTTTCGCCATCGCCACCGATTGTGGCGAGGCCGGACGTAGCGACTTTATCAGTCTCTGCGAGCCATCGCCCAAGTTTAATGCCCTTCATGCCAACAAGCTTTTCTCCAACGCCCTGCGTACCGGAAAGCATGACGTGCATCTGGGCACCGCCTTCCATTTGGCCAAACTGGCGGGCGTGGAAATAGGTTTCAAGTTTCAAGGTTTCACGAACCCCTTTTCCTCACACACACATGCGGGTACATATAATACAGCCGGCACGGCGGATCCAGCCTCCGGCCACGAATCCGGGGAGGACGACACCTCGCTCCACAGCGGCAGCGAGCCTTATACCTCCCTCCCGCAACTGGTGCCCGGCTACTCCTGGCCCTCGCCGCTACGAGACATCCTGGGTTTCGCCGATAACGCCGAGCAGCGGGACATCCTCTTGCTCACGGGCCTCACCGCCCTGGGAGCTACCCTGGGCAAGATGGTGCGTTGCCTGTATGGAATGCATTGGATCTATCCCTGTATCCAGCTCTTCGTGATCGCCCCGCCCGCCTCGGGCAAGGGCATCATGGCGTGGCTGCGTAAGTTCATCGAGCCTATCCACCAGGAGATCCGCCAGCGGGTGGACCAAGCGATGAAACAGTACCGCCAGGATATGGCGGCCTATAATGCCCTAGGCAAGGACAAAGGCAATAAGGAGATACCCCTCATGCCTAAAAACAGTATGTTTATCATCTCCGGCAATAACACCGGGACGGGTATCTTGCAAAATATCATCGATTCGGATGGTACCGGTATCATTTTCGAGACCGAGGCGGACACTATCACCACCGCCATCGGGGGCGATTACGGGCATTGGAGCGATACGCTACGCAACGCTTTCGACCATGCCGGCCTCTCGTTCAACCGACGTACCAACAACGAATACTGCGAGTGTGATGCCACTTTCCTCGCCATGGTGCTCTCTGGTACGCCCGGACAGGTAGCGCCGCTCATCCCCTCGGGCGAGAACGGGCTCTTCAGCCGTGAGGTCTTTTACTATAAATCGCAAATCCTAAAATGGATCGACCAGTTCTCCATCGACGAGGTGGATGCCGAGAAGGAATTTCACCGGATGGGCTGCGAGTGGAAAGCCACGATCGACGAGCTCAAGAGCCGGGGTACTATCACCTTGCGTCTCGACGAGGGGCAGCAAACGGCCTTCAACGACAGTTTCGCCCGTCTCTTCCTCCGTGCCCGGCAATCCACCGGGCAGGAGATGAACAGTTCCGTGGTACGCCTCGCCATCAACCTCGTTCGTTTCATGGAGGTGGTGGCCCTGCTTCGTGCCCTGGAGCTACCGGGGCTACTGCTACCCGCCCCTGGCATCCACAAAGACAACCTAAAGGACAAGATCATCGGAGGCTGGGAACTTCATATCACCGACGAGGACTTCGCCGCCCTCTTGACGATAGCGGAGCCGCTCTACCTCCACGCCATCCATATCCTCTCGTTCCTGCCCGCCGGCGAGATCACCAGCCGTGGCCTCTCGGAGAAGGACCAGTTGCTCAGCTGCATGCCGGACGAGTTCACCTCCGCGCAATGGATGGAGGCCGCCGAGCATGCCAACATCCCCAAGAACACCGCAAAGACCTGGCTACGCCGGCTATGCGACGCGGGGTCTCTCCTGCATGGCAAGCAGAAAGGGATTTACGTAAAGCCTATATAATGTACGAATGCGTGTGTGAAGAAAAAGGGTTCATGAAACCCTGAAACTTGAAACTCGCCCATACTTAATTTCTTAAATTCAATACAGATGAAAAAAATAGATCTCGCCCGTCAATATTGTCCGACAGGCAGCCCATCGAACGCTTTGCACAAGTTGAACCGGTACATTCGCGACGTGAAAGGACTGAAAGAGTCGCTCGCCCATCATGGCTATCGCCCGAAAGACCGCTCCATCACGCCCAAGCAAGTACTCATATTTCATAATTTCTTGGGAGAGGTAAGCGGTCATTTTAGACCCGTAAAGGACTAAAATGGATTTATTTTAATCTTTTTTAGAAATGCGTGATCAATGTTATTCCGCAACCAGGTTTGTCGGCTGCCATTTGTGTGCAAGCAAGTTCT
>JAQVCX010000077.1 GCA_028689545.1 Parabacteroides sp. | reverse complement strand
TTTTTTAAAGCAGCAAAGCTACTGTTATTAATTGAAAATGAGATTAATACAGACCGGACAAACATCGACAAAAGGTAGCCATTTTGCGACATTTCGTAACCTGATTGGTAGGTGAAAGTGTAGGTTACGATTTGGTTACTGAACTCTGTCCGAAAGGGTCTATTTTGTGTCTTTTACCCCCGACAAGAAACAATAAAAAAAGTCCTACAATATGTTGATATTGTAGGACTTGTCCTATTTTTGCCCCTATTTGTCTTAGGGTTTCAGCGGAGAGATAGGGATTCGAACCCCAGGAACCTCTCGGTTCAACGGTTTTCAAGACCGCCGCAATCGACCACTCTGCCATCTTTCCATTATGTTTTGCGATCAAGCATTCCGCTTAATTGCGATGCAAAGGTAGTTATTCTTTTGGAATATACAAAAAGATCATGTGCTTTTTTCTTTTTGTTTATTCTTTTCTTTTAAGAATAGAATGTGTGGGAATCCCCTTTTTATTGCTATTTTTGTGACAAATAATTTATCAATCAAGTAAAAGGTTTCTATATGAGAAAGTTGAAAAGTTTATGGCTGGTTTCGGTTGTGCTGCTATTAGTAAGCTGCTCGATGTCCGCTAAATCAGATAAATCAAGTGAGGCCGGTACCGTGTCTAAGGGAGAGGTCGTTACCTTGAACAAGGCCGAGTTCCTGCAAAAGGTATTCAATTACGAGAAGAACGCTACGAAATGGGTATATGAAGGTGATAAACCTTGTATTATTGATTTCTATGCTGACTGGTGCGGTCCCTGTAAGCAAGTAGCTCCTATTTTAAGAGATTTGGCTATCTTGTATAAGAATGATATCGTAGTCTATAAAGTAAATGTGGATAAGGAAAAGGAGTTGGCTGCCGCTTTCGGTATACAAAGTATTCCTACGTTCTTGTTCATTCCTAAGGAAGGACAGCCTCAGATATCAATGGGAGCTCTTCCCCGTGAGGAGTTCGTGAAACAGATCGATACTTTCTTGTTGAAGAAGAAGTAATACGACTTAGTTAATTTATCATTTATAGATCGTAAAGCCGTAGAATTTTAGATTTTACGGCTTTTTTAATTGGGAGGAATGTTTTATGAAAGTAGGAATTATCAGATGTATGCAAACAGAGGACTTTTGTCCCGGTACTACTGATCGGCTTATCGATTATACGCATTAGGCGGGTTCGGTATCCGGT
Organism: Parabacteroides sp.; assembly: GCA_028689545.1. Lineage (GTDB taxonomy): Bacteria > Bacteroidota > Bacteroidia > Bacteroidales > Tannerellaceae > Parabacteroides. The sequence continues at coordinate 17,061 of JAQVCX010000077.1, read as the reverse complement.
AGAAAAGGCATAAAAAAAGAGGGCATTGAAAAATGTCCTCTTTTTTATTTTGGCATCGCACGAATTATTCAGCGCTTTCTGTTGCCGGAGCTTCTTCAGCGGGAGCCGCTGCGGCTGCTTCCTCAGCATGCTTAGCAGCTTCAGCTGCTGCCAATTCTGCTTTTTTCTTAGCTACGATTTCTGCTTTTGCCTTATTTGCTTCCTTCTCAGCATCAAGACGTGCTTTAGCTGCTGCTCTAGCTGCTTCGCTGTCTTTTTCTTTGATAGCTTCTGTGGAAACTTGTTTGTTCTTCAACCAAACTTGGAATTTCTCCTCAGCTGCGGCTTCGTCGAACGCACCCTTCTTAACACCTTCCAATAAATGCTTTTTCATGCAAACGCCTTCGCGTGAAAGGATATTACGAGTTGTGTCTGTAGGTTGAGCACCTACTTGTAACCAATACAAAGCTCTTTCGAAGTTCAAATCTACTGTAGCAGGATTAGTGTTCGGATTATAAGAACCTATCCTTTCAATAAATCTTCCATCACGTGGAGCCCTGCTGTCTGCGATCACGATTTGGTAGAAGGCGTAACCTTTACGACCGTGTCTTTGCAATCTAATTTTTGTTGCCATGTTTGAATAATTAATTTAAGCTGTTTGTATTAGCGGGTGCAAAGATAGGGTTTTCTGTTTATAAAACAAGTGTTTCATGGGAAAATGTGGGTTTTTTCTTATCTTTGCGGCTTCATTATATTAATGTATTAAGATAAACATATGATTTCAGTTGACGGACTAACAGTAGAGTTTGGTGGAAGCGCCCTTTTCTCGGATGTTTCTTTTGTGATTAACGAGAAAGATCGTATCGCCTTGATGGGTAAGAACGGTGCCGGTAAATCTACCTTGTTGAAGATATTGGCTGGTGTGCGGGAGCCGAGCCGTGGAAAAGTGTCCGCCCCTAAAGATACCGTGATCGCTTATTTGCCGCAGCATTTGATGACGGAAGATGGCCGTACCGTTTTCGAGGAGACGGCGCAGGCTTTCGCCCATCTGCACGAGATGGAGGCGGAGATCGCTGAATTGAATAAGCAACTGGAGACTCGTACGGACTATGATTCGGATAGCTATATGGAACTGATCGAGCGGGTCTCTACCTTGAGCGAGAAATTCTATTCCATAGAGGAGATCAATTACGATGCCGATATAGAGAAAACCTTGTTGGGACTAGGTTTCAAACGGGAGGATTTCAACCGGCAAACCAGTGAATTCAGCGGTGGCTGGCGTATGCGTATCGAGTTGGCGAAGCTGCTGTTGAAGAAACCGGATGTCCTTTTGCTGGACGAGCCGACGAATCACTTGGATATCGAGTCTATCCAGTGGCTGGAGGATTTTTTGATCGATAACGGCCAGGCCGTAGTGGTGATCAGTCACGACCGTGCGTTCGTGGATCATATCACGACTCGTACGATCGAGGTGACGATGGGCCGGATTTACGAGTATAAGGTAAACTATAGCCAATACCTGCAATTGCGGAAGGAACGCCGGGAGCAACAACAGAAGGCTTATGACGAGCAACAGAAGATGATCGCCGAGACGAAAGAGTTTATCGAGCGTTTCAAGGGTACGTATTCCAAGACCTTGCAGGTGCAGAGCCGTGTGAAGATGCTGGAGAAGCTGGATATCTTGGAGGTGGATGAGGAAGATACCTCGGCTTTGCGCTTGAAGTTCCCGCCTTCACCCCGCTCGGGCTCTTATCCGGTAACGATCGAGAATGTCTCGAAAGCGTATGGCGATCATACGGTTTTCCGGAGCGCTAATCTGATGATCGAGCGAGGGGATAAGATCGCTTTCGTCGGGAAGAATGGTGAGGGTAAGTCTACCTTGGTGAAGTGTATCATGAAAGAGATCGAGCATGAGGGAACGTTGACGCTGGGGCATAACGTGATGATCGGCTATTTCGCCCAGAACCAAGCCTCCCTGCTGGATGAGAATCTTACGGTTTTCCAGACGATCGACGATGTGGCGCAAGGCGATATCCGTAATAAGATCAAGGATCTGCTGGGAGCGTTCATGTTTGGCGGAGAGAACTCGGCGAAGAAAGTGAAAGTGCTTTCCGGTGGTGAGCGTACACGTCTGGCTATGATTAAGCTGTTATTGGAGCCTGTGAACTTGCTGATCCTGGATGAGCCGACAAACCATCTGGATATGAAGACGAAGGATATCTTGAAGCAGGCGTTGCTTGATTTTGACGGGACGTTGATCGTCGTATCCCACGACCGTGATTTCTTGGATGGGCTAGTCTCCAAGGTCTATGAGTTCGGAAACCAAAAAGTAACGGAGCATTTGGAAGGCATCTATGGTTTTTTGCAGCGCAAGAAGATGGAGAATCTGCGTGAGCTTGAGCGTCAGCGTTAAATTCTCCACCCAAGCGTTAGCATAACATCATACGTGGAGCTATCTATATCTTTATGATACTTATAATGGGTGCGGCGGGAGAAATAACGATTTCGTAACGCCATATTCCATTTATGTTTGGACATATAGGCTAATGTGGTGGAAAATACCGTTAAACGTGCGTTGCCGGCATCGCCTTGCACGTTTAACTTTGTAGGGTCTACCGTGTTCCAATCTATATCTGGCTCGTACCCTTTCCATGTGAAGATATGATAGTTTTCCAAATCGATCAAGAACGCCCAGCGTTTATCGTAGGCCAGTCCGGTAAACGCTTTCACGCTATAGCCGCTTCCCAGATTGTAATCTCTCTCTTGTAGCCGGAGGTAATCGGAGATACTCGCACCTAAGGCGACTCCCGTTCCGTATAGCTCGGCATAAACATCTACCTTATTGTCTGGCGTACCTTTTTTATAATAGATCAATCCGCCGCCTACCGCCGCCGCTTCAGATATGCGGTAGGGAGCGACCGTTTGAGAACTATTGGATTTTAACTCGGAATCATAGTAGTCGAAGTGCTGAAAGATTCCGGCGGCCAGGCTACGAGGACCTTTGCTCCATACCTTTTTCCCCCATATAGCTCCAATGGCGTTGACTTGGCTGATGAGCGGCTGACTGGAAAAGAAATCGAAACCGGCCTTCAGCTGAAACCATTCGTAGGGTGAATAGTTATCATCATTGAAAGGATCTCCATAATCTAACCGGAAAGATACGTGCATACTCGTAGTGCCATGCTTGGAGCCTTCTTGCTCGGCAAGGAAGCGAGGCCCGATGCCTACGATGAAGTTCACGGGAACCGAGGTGTAGACACGTCCCTTGGAGCTGCTGTGTTTCCATGCCTCCCCCGTGATGATACGATTGATCGCCCGCATCGGAGAGATCAAGCCTGATAAGACCTCCCGGCCTACACGTTCCGCCCCGAGGGAACGGTTGTCGATGAATAAGTCGGAGAGCCGGTAGGTGATCTCACCCAATTCTATGCCGCCGAAAGTGGTGGCAAGCATGTCATTGATGGAGGGCGGCTCTGTTTCCATAAAGAATTCCCACATCAGGCTGCCTCCCGCAGCGAGTGGAATGGATTGCCAGAAATTCAGTCCGTTACTACGAGCCGCGTTGAAATATAACGATCCGTGATAGGGGTGGGCTACCAGATTGGTAGAGAACTTATCCGTGTCCCAAACAGGTCCGGTCTTGAAGTTTTGCTTAATCGTATGCCCGTTTATTCTCGCGAAATCCTCGTTCATTAAGAAACGGTCGAAGGTCCATACAGCCATGTTCATTCCGAATACCTCGCCTACTGCCAACCAAGGGCGGCGTGGAATGAAAAGGGTCGTGTCGCTCACGTAATTGCGGGCATCCATCTGAGGGAAGTGTTGCCCCCATATCCATTGACTGGATAGCAGACAGATCAACCCGATCAACATGCATTTTTTCATCCTCATCTAACTCAATTCTCTTTTGTGAATATAAATCAATAAGTTACGGTTGTAACCACTCCGCAAATTTATATATAATAAACATTAAGGGATTCGTTTGGTTTAAATTATTGTTAGGTATTCTTCCTATAAATGCAATTATTTAGGAACTATTCCGTATTTTTGCGAAAAAAATAAAATGATAGATTTTATCACCTTTTGTGACTATGTGGGGACCTTCGCTTTTGCCATAAGTGGTATAAGATTGGCATCTGCGAAACAATTTGATTGGTTTGGCGCTTATGTGGTGGGTGTCGTAACCGCTGTAGGAGGGGGTACAATTCGTGATATTTTATTGAATACGATACCCTTTTGGATGGAACAAGCCTCTTATTTGATTGTCTCGGCGTTGGCTTTGCTTTTCGTTATCGCTTTTCGGAAGTATGTGATTCGTTTGAACAATACGTTTTTTATCTTCGATGCTATCGGATTAGGATTGTTCGTGGTGGTAGGTATCGCTAAGACCCTGGATTTTGGGTTCCCCATGTGGGTGGCGATCGTGATGGGAACTATAACCGGCTCGTTTGGCGGTATGGTGCGAGATATATTGATTAACGAGGAACCTTTGATATTCCGGAAAGATATTTATGCGTTAGCTTGTGTTTTTGGCGGTTTGATATATTATATATGTATGCAAACTTCTATGTCGGCGGCGATGATACAGTTCGTATCGGCACTGAGCGTATTCCTCGCACGTATAATCGCCGTAAAATATCATATAAGCGTTCCGGTGTTGAAAGGAGAAGAATAATTTATTAACTTTGCGTAATTATATGGACATACATACTCAACAAGGCAAGGCTTCCATCCTGTTAATATATACCGGTGGAACGATAGGCATGATTGAAAATCCGGAGACTGGAGTGTTGGAGTCGTTTAATTTCCAGCATTTGAAAGATAATATGCCGGAGTTGAAGAAGCTAGGGTATTCGGTGGCTACGATACAGTTCGATCCTCCGATGGATTCCTCGGAGATGGGGCCGGACTCGTGGATGAAGATCGTGAAAATCATCGCCGATAATTATCAAAAATACGACGGCTTCGTGGTTCTGCATGGTACGGATACCATGTCGTATACGGCATCGGCGTTGAGTTTTATGCTCGAGAACCTGAGTAAGCCAGTGATCCTTACGGGGTCGCAATTACCGATCGGGATGTTGCGTACCGACGGGAAGGAGAACTTAATTACGGCGATTGAGATAGCGGCCGCCAAGGAGAACGGCTTGCCGTTGATCCCGGAGGTCTGTATCTTTTTTGAGAACGATTTGTTGAGAGGAAATCGTACGAGTAAGATGAACGCGGATAATTTCAATGCGTTTCGTTCGTATAATTACCCAGCTTTGGCCCATGCGGGTATATATATAAAGTATGATCTGCCGCAGGTATATCATTCTGTATCGCGTAAGCCGCTGAAGCCGCATTATTTGTTGGACCGAAATATCGCTATACTAAAACTATTCCCCGGAATTTCTCCGCAGGTAGTGGAAAGTATCTTGAATATCCCGGGCTTGAAGGGTGTAGTGATGGAAACATTCGGAAGCGGAAACGCTCCGTGCGAGGAATGGTTCTTAAATATGTTGAAGGAGGCCGTAGACCGTGGTATCGTTATCGTGAATGTTACCCAGTGTAGGGCTGGCAGTGTGGAGATGCACCGTTATGAGACGGGGCATAAATTATTGGAGGCAGGCGTGACGAGCGGCTTCGATAGTACGACGGAGAGTGCCGTGACGAAGCTGATGTTCCTTTTCGGCCATGGGCTGACACCCGACGAGGTGAAGGAGCATATGAATTGCTCGTTGATCGGGGAGGTATCGATCCCAGAGACGTTCCGTCCCTAATGTATACGATGTAAAACAGAAAAAAGCAGTGTTGCGGAATAGGAGAGTATGAAACTAACATTTCTGAGTTTAGCGAGTGGGAGCAGTGGGAACTGCTACTATTTGGGGACTTCGGAATTCGGTATACTGATTGATGCGGGTATCGGAATCCGGACTATAAAGAAAGTATTGAAGGACCGGTCGATCGATTTCACCAAGATCGTGGCCGTGTTGATTACCCACGATCACGCGGATCATATCAAGACGGTCGGCTATTTGGGCGAGAAGCTCTGCATTCCTGTCTATGCGACAGCCGATGTGCACCGGGGGATTGATAAGAGCCGGTATGTGGAGGAAACCTTATGTGTCTCCCGCAAGGTTATAGAAAAAGAAGTTCCATTCCTTATCCGTGATTTCCGTATCACGGCTTTCGAGGTACCTCACGATAGCACCGATAATGTAGGCTATCATATCGAGTATGGCAATCATAAATTCACTTTCGCTACCGATGTGGGTCATATCACAGACACGGTGGGGAAATATATCTGCATGGCGAACCATTTAATATTGGAGGCGAACTATGACGAGGAGATGCTTCGTTTTGGTACGTACCCCGCTTTCTTGAAAGAGCGAGTGGCGAGCCCTACCGGGCATTTGAGTAATCGGGAGGCCGCGGAGTTCTTGGCGACCCATTATAATACCGGTTTGAAGAATATCTGGCTTTGCCATCTCAGCCGGGATAATAACCATCCCGAATTGGCCTATAAAACAGTGGATATACGTCTTTTCCAAGAGGGTATAAGGGTAGGGAAAGATGTCTCATTGGTAGCGTTGAAGCGGACTACTCCCTCGGATATTTACGAGTTTGATTAAAATTTTATGAAAAAAATAGCCGAAAAGTTTGCAGAGAAAAATAAAACCTCTATCTTTGCACCCGCAATCGAGAAACAAACGGTGGTTTGAAAAAGTAACGATAGCAAAACTGAATGACTTGGTAGCTCAGCTGGTAGAGCAAATGACTCTTAATCATTGGGTCGAGGGTTCGAGCCCCTCCCAGGTCACTCAAATAAATAATATGTTGACTTGGTAGCTCAGCTGGTAGAGCAAATGACTCTTAATCATTGGGTCGAGGGTTCGAGCCCCTCCCAGGTCACACGATTTACTTATTGGAAAGATGGCAGAGTGGTCGATTGCGGCGGTCTTGAAAACCGTTGAACTGAGAGGTTCCTGGGGTTCGAATCCCTATCTTTCCGCAAAATGAGTCCTGTAGAGCGAAAGCTTTACGGGATTTTTTGTTTTTATACGTTTCTGTCCGATAGGTTAATTAATATCTTGAGTAATTTACGTCAAGTACCGGGTACCCTCGTTCATTCCAGCCTGTACGGGGTAGGCCAGTACGAAATTATTCGCTTGGAAATATTTATTGAGATATTTCGGGATGCGAGCCATGATGGGAGCGTAAGAAAGTCCTTCCTTGCGGCTAAGAATGATCCACATAGTATCTCGAAATATATAAAGAATTTGCCGAGTTTGCAGCGTTTATGCCAACATTGCATCTTCTTTTATAGATAACAATAAATGTGTGAGTTTTATAAGTTAAAGTATATGTAAATCTTGGGACATTAGTGTGAACCAGTTATATTTGTACATACATTGCATTGAGTTTATTGTTATAAAACTAAAAAGCGTTTAAACCCTTTGCGTAAAAGGGTATCAAACATGAAAAGAGAAAAATATTTATTTAATGTAGAGGAGAAACAGATATGAAACCCATGAAATTAACGTCTTTAGTGATGATGCTTCTGATCGCGTTTAGTGCCGCGGCTCAGGAGGAGTTCTTTGATGATGTGTATTTCTCTTCCAAAAACAAGAAAAAGAAAGAACAGGTTGAAGAGAAAAAGGTTGTTCAGCCAAAACAGGAGTCTAGGACTCTGGTTGCGACAGCCAAGGGCCAAGCTTCTTCAGGCAGCCGGGATGTGGATGAATATAACCGTCGTTATACATCAGTCGAGGTGGAGGAGCCTTATCGTGAGGATGATTCCGTTGTCTATGAGGATAACGATGAGAATGAGTCTTCTTCTGAACGTCGTTCGGATACTGAATATACGGAACGTGTCATTCGTTATCATTCGCCGAGTAAGATTACGATCGCCGGAGCGGATCAAGTAGATTTGTATCTGAGTGACGGATATTATGGTTACGGCTATGATACGGATTACTCGGATGGTAGCGCGAACGTGAATTTCAATATCAATGTTGGCAATAGCTGGGGTTCGCCTTGGAATACGGGTTGGTATGATCCTTGGTTCTATAGCTATAGCCCGTGGTGGACTTATTCTTCTCGTTTCTATGGTCCATCTTGGGGATTCGGTTGGGGAGGCTTCTACGCCGGATATTATAGTCCGTGGTACGATCCATGGTATGGTCCGTCTTGGGGCTGGGGTGGAGGTTCTTGGGGTGGCCATTGGGGGCATCACCACCATTATTATTCCAATTATTACTCAACTCCAAGCAGACATTATTCAAACGGGCGTTCCTCGTATCGAGACAATCGTTCTTATGCGGGAGGTAGAAGTTCCGGTTATACGGGCGGACGGAGCACTGGCTCTTCTTCCTTAAGAAATTCCGGATCGAGTACAAGATCTTCGTCTTCAAGCTCCTTGAGTAATGGGCGTACGGGATCTGCTCGTAGGGAATCTGCCATATCCTCCGGTGCGGGACGTCGTTCCTCTTCTTCTGTTAGAAATTCAGCAACGACACGAAGTAGCTCGGGGGTAAGTAATAGCTCGGCGAGAACAAGGATTTCCAGAAGTAGCTCTGGAGCCGCGTCTTCTTCCGGACGTCAATATTCAGCTCCGGTAACACGTTCTTCTTCCAGAAGCAGTAGTGATTTCTCAAATAGTCGCTCTTCTTCCAGCCAATATAGAAGTTCTTCTCCCTCTCGTAGTAGCTCGGTAGGTACTTCTTCCGGTAGCTTCGGTGGCGGTCGTTCTAGTGGTGGTTCTTCTTCTGGAGGTGGTGGCCGTGCCGGTAGTGGTCGTAGATAATGAAATGTTAGGATGTTGATAAAATTTAGAGAAAAAGATGAGAAAAATAGGAATTATAATGTCGGTGCTCGCCCTATGTGGCGGCACTGCTTTTTCGCAATCACAACTTGATGCCCATAAGTATTCCCAGACAGAGTTGAACGGAACGGCTCGTTATTTAGGAATGGGTGGCGCTTTCGGTGCTTTGGGCGGCGATATATCGGCGATGAACGCCAATCCTGCGGGTTTGGCTATCTATAAGAGCTCGGAGGTGGTAACTACGTTGAGTTTGTCATCTGTTTCGGCGAAGACGGATTGGCTGGGATCGGCAATGGATAATAGTCGTACGAAGGTAAGTTTCGACAATATCGCTTACGTGGGTTATTTCCCCACGGCGAACGATGAGGGTATCGTGAGCTGGAACGTTGGTTTCTCTTATAACCGTTTGAAAAATTACAACCGGAATTATACGATGGCTACGGGTGGAGATCTGAATACGTCTCTTTCCGATTATATAGCTACCCGTGCGTATGGTTTACCTAGCGGACAATTAGGGGTAGGTGAAAAATATAATCCTTATAACAATAATGAAATAGGAGACTGGCTTTCTATCTTAGGCTATAATGCCGGCTACATGGACTCATATAAAGATAATGATAAGGATTACTATAGCTCGTTCGGAGATAGCGATAAGGAGGGTCAATGGAATCCGTATTTATTGCAAGGAGGTCAATTGAAAGTCTCGGAACGAGGTTCCGTAGATCAATATGACTTGGCTTTCGGTCTCAATATATCGGATTTTGTCATGTTGGGTGCTACGGTAGCGATCACGGATCTGAACTATCGTTATCAATCTGTTTATGAAGAGACATTCGTAAATAGCAATAGCTTGTATTTGGATAATTACTTGGATACGGATGGTACGGGATACTCATTCAACGTGGGTGCGATCGTTCGTCCTCTGGATTTCCTTCGTTTGGGCGTGGCTTATAATTCTCCTACATGGTATAAGATGACGGATCATTACAAGGGAGAGGCCGGTTCTTATCTGACTTTTATGGAAAAGGGAGAGATAAAAGAGCGTAAGCTAGATGTCCAGACTCCTAAGGACGCGTACTTCGATTATGAGTTCCGCTCGCCGGATAAATGGATTTTTAGCGCCGCCGCCGTTATCGGAACGACCGCATTGATAAGCGTGGATTATGAATTGATGAATTACAATAATATGCGGATGTATCAAACGGATGGTAGCAGTAACGTACATACCAACCAGGATATAATGGATAATTTCAAGGCCGCTAATACGATCCGTGTAGGCGCGGAGGTAAAGGTTACTCCGCAGTTCGCCGTAAGAGCCGGCGTAGCTTATAGCGATAGCCCGATAAAGGATCCGCTGAAAGATGGTAAGGTAGAGGTTGCCACGGTAGGTACGATCCCTAATTACGCGATAGATAAGGGCACGATGAATTATACGGTAGGAATCGGTTATCGCTTCACCCCGAATTTCTATACGGATCTGGCTTGCGTATTTCGTTCGTATAAGGAGGATGTCTATACATTCTCAAATGTCTATGCGAGTGATGATCCCCAACCTATCATTGAGGCACAACCGGCATCCTTGAAGACGAATACGACCCGTGTCGCCCTTACGTTAGGATACAAATTCTAATATACATATATTTTAGATCAGCAAAGTCCCCTGTTCGTACGTTAAAGGTACGGGCAGGGGACATTCTTTTTGTAATTTGAAATAAAATGTTTGTTGGTTTAAAATATTTTTCGTTCTTTTGCTTCCATAAATAACATTGTATAACGATTAAACCCCATCGCCTATAGCATAACATTACTCGAATAAACTAAAAATGTGAAAGTAATGAAGACTTTAAAAATGATGACCGACGAAGAATTGGTCGTCCTTTATGCAGAAGGTAATAATGCCGCTTTTGATATTTTGTTGAATCGATACAAAAGTAGCATTCATTCTTACATTTATTTCATAGTACGTAACAAAGAGCTTACGGAGGATATTTTTCAAGAGACCTTCGTCAAGGTCATTATGACTATAAAACAAGGTCGCTATACCGAGAATGGGAAGTTTAAGGCGTGGATCACCCGTATTGCCCATAACTTGATTATCGATAATTTCCGTCAGGAGCGTAGCGAGAATACGATCTCGAACGATGAGGTAGAAGTCGACTTGTTTAATAATATTAAGCTATGCGACAGTACGATAGAGGATAATATCGTACGCCATCAAGTATTGTCTGACGTGAAGAAATTGGTCAAGCATTTGCCGGATAGCCAGCGTGAGGTATTGGAGATGCGCTACTATCAAGACCTTAGTTTTAAGGAAATCGCCGATATCACGGGTGTTAGCATCAATACGGCTTTAGGGCGTATGCGCTACGCCATCTTGAATATGCGCCGTATGGCTGATGAGAACCGAATTGAGTTGTCTATGGTGTAAAATAATTTTCTTTCCATGCAATAAGTCTTAGGTCCCTGCGTTTTATTAGCAAACAAGATAAAAATAAAGGTGCCTATGAGGAAGTTTTCTACGCGATGCATGGATGATTTAGAGAAAAAAGTAAAAAGTGCCCCGGAGGCGAAAAGCTCGCCTCGGAAGCAAACGATGGATTTCTTGAAACAGTTTGCGAGGGCTTATCAAGCGGAACCGGTTTTACGTCCGGAACTCTGCGGGTATGTGTTGAACTAAGAATTACGGAAAGAGAATCTATATTATTAGGTTCTCTTTCTTTTTTTGCATACTTTTGTAAAAACAAAAGACAAGATTATGAAGCATTTGATAGCGCCTTCTCTGCTTTCCGCTAATTTCCTGGATTTACGGAAGGAGATGGAGATGATAAATAGAAGTGATGCCGATTGGTTGCATCTGGATATTATGGATGGAGTGTTTGTGCCGAATATATCGTTTGGTTTCCCGGTGCTTAACGCGTTAAAGCCTATATGCCAGAAACCGATGGATGTGCACTTGATGATCGTGGAGCCCCAGAAGTTTATTCCTGAGGTCGCTGCTACGGGAGCCTATATGATGAACGTGCATTATGAGGCATGTACCCATTTGCATCGGACGGTAGCGGCTATTAAGGAGACGGGTATGAAAGCGGGTGTTACCTTGAATCCGCATACGCCGATCTGTTTGTTGGAGGATATCATCCAAGATGTGGACATGGTTCTATTGATGTCCGTGAATCCGGGATTTGGTGGCCAACGTTTCATTGAGCATTCCGTGGATAAAGTGGCCCGTTTACGGGAAATGATAGATCGGAAGGGGCTGGATACTTTGATCGAGGTAGATGGAGGAGTGAATATGGAGACGGGAAAACGTTTGGTTGACGCAGGTGCCAATGTTTTGGTCGCCGGTAACTTCGTGTTCAAATCTCCAGATCCCATACAAACCATTAAAGACTTGAGAGCTTTGTAGAACAGATTAATACATCACCAAAACCTAACTATTATGATTGAGGAAATGCAAAAGCGACCTTTTGTACGGCCGCTTTTTTTATGGATAACCGGAATTTTATGCTATGCGCTTTTACCCGCCTCTTTGCTCTTATATGTTTTAGGGGCTTTATCTGCTTTGGCTTTTCTTTTTCTGGGGTTCTCGTGGTGGCGAGGGCATGCGGAGTTGCGATATGATTCCCGTTGGATATGGGGAGCGATGATTTCTGTCTTGATCGTCTGTTTGGCGGTTGAGGTCTGTTGGTATAGTGACCGGCGTATAGCGTTTGTGGATGAACCCGTCTCTTCTTTAGACTTGTTGGCTACCGAGACCCAATATTCTTTGGTGAACGCATTCGACCGTTTACGTTTGTCCGATGAGGAGAAATCCATTTTGGCTACATTGACATTGGGCTATAAGCAAGCGATGAGCCGGGACACGAAGAAGCGCTTTTCTTTGGCGGGCGTGTCTCATATATTAGCGGTGAGCGGTTTTCACGTGGCTGTAGTTTGTGGATTCTTGTCTTTCTTCTGCTCGTTTATGCCAAGAGGGGGGATCGGGCGTTGGATTCGTTATATCATTATGGTGGGAAGTCTTTGGGGGTTTGTCTTTATCACAGGATTGGCGCCCTCGGCGGTACGGGCAGCCTTAATGCTGTCTTTTTATTTGACAGGGAGGGCGCTTAGGCGGATTACGGATGGATATAATACATTGGCCGCCGCCGCTTTCTGCATGCTGGCCTATGATCCGTATTATCTGTTTGACGTTGGTTTTCAGTTAAGCTATTTGGCCGTGTTTTTTATCTTATTCCTAGTGCCTCGTCTTAAGGAATGGATAGCGGTGAGAAATCCATTGTTGGCTATGCCTTGGGAATGGATCACGGTCTCTATAGCCGCGCAGATAGGGACTGCCTTGCTCTGCTCTTTTTATTTTGGACAATTCTCGACGGTCTTCTTGTTTACGAACTTACCGGTCACTCTCTTGGCTATGTTTTTGATCCCTCTTTCCTTTTTGTGGCTAGGCTATCCGGTGGACTTCTATGGATACGACTGGATACAGCAGATCGTGGAAGGATTGGTTCACGGCATGGTAAGGGTGGTGGAGGTGTTTAGCGCAATGCCTTATGCTACGATTTCAGGGCGTTTTAGTTTTCTTGAGATGCTAGGAGGTTATGGTTTCCTTGTTTTGTGCTTGATATATATGAGGATACGGAAACCAAAAGTCTTGTTGGCCGCTTTAACTCTTTTGTTAATAATCTCAGTAAAGATCCTTATTGAACTTTTTTGATAGCCGGAAACTAAAAAAGTCGTACCTTTGGGGTGAAAACAAAAAGATTATATGATCACTAAAATCATTCAAGAAGAGAAGATTCAGAAAGCCAAAAAATACGTAGAGAAAGGCGAGAGTTTTGTTATCGTGACGCATGTCTCACCAGACGGCGACGCATTAGGTTCATCCCTTGGTTTATATCATTTCCTATCCGCTTACGGCAAGGATAACGTTGCGGTAGTGGTGCCGAATGCGTTTCCTTCTTTTTACAGATGGATGCCGGGCGCTAAGGAAATCGTAATCCATGAGAGATATCCGGATTTCGCAGAGAAGCTGATAAAGGAGGCGGATGTTATTTTCTGTCTGGACTTTAATGAGCCTAAGCGAATCGAGAAACTGGCTCCGGCGGTGATCGCCGCGGAAGGTCGTAAGGTCATGATAGACCATCATCTGAATCCCGGGGATTTTTGCCGGGTGACGATGTCGTATCCGGAGATGTCTTCTACCAGCGAGATGATCTTCCGCTTTATCTGTCGTATGGGAATGTTCGATTTGTTAAGTCGGGATGCCGCCGCTTGTATCTATACGGGTATGATGACGGATACGGGATCGTTCACCTACAACTCGAATAAGCCGGAGATTTATATGATCGTCAGCGAATTGATCAAGAAGGGAATTGACAAGGATTTGATCTACCGTAAGGTGAATCAGGTCTATTCCGAGTGCCGTTTACGTATGATGGGATATGTGCTATATGAGAAGATGAGGGTTTATCCGGAGCATCAGGCGGCTCTTATCACGCTGTCGAAGGATGAGCTGGATCGCTTCCTGTACCAATCCGGGGATACGGAAGGCTTCGTGAACTTACCTTTAAGTATAGAGAACGTAAGCTTCAGTGTCTTTATTCGTGAGGATAACGATTACATAAAGATATCGCTTCGCTCCGTGGGCGATTTCCCTTGCAACCAATTTGCCTCTACTTATTTCAATGGGGGTGGGCATAAAAACGCGTCCGGAGGAGAGTTCTATGGCTCCTTACCTGAGGCCGTGGCCGTCTTCGAGAAGGGATTACAGGAATTTAGTCCTAATAAATCAGAAGATTTGGGCAAACATGCGTAAGGTTTGAGGAAGATTATTTACATTTGCGATTCATTCAATTAAAGATTAAGAAATGAAGAAAGGTTTTAATATCCTGTTGATTCTGTGTGCCGCATTAGTTGCTATCTCTTGTAGTAAGACAAAGTCGTACACGGATATGTTGAAAGATGAGAAAAAGGCGATCCAGCGTTTTGTCGATGATCAAGGCTTTGATATCTTGGATGATTTCCCGGCTGATAGCGTATTCAAGGAAAATCAATTCGTTAAGTTAGAGAATGGGGTTTATTTGAATATTATTGAAAAGGGCTCTAGCGAGCGTGCGGTGCAGTATAAGACGAAAATGTTGTACCGCTGTAAATTGCACTATATCATGGATAAGGATACCTTGGTGTATGAGAACTATGGCCCTCATAGTAATGGAACATCTCCAATCCCATTTACATATGGAGACTATTCTGCTAGTAACCCCTACGATCCTTCCTACCAATGGGTGAGTGAAGGCTTACAGACCCCTTTACAATATGTGGGAGATAGGGCGAAAGTGAAGCTTATCGTTCCTTTTAAACGAGGTAGCTATAGTAATCAATCAAGCGGTCAACCCGTATATTATGAAATTCTAGAATATATATTTGAAGATAACTTATGACACTTATTAAATCTATTTCCGGTATTCGCGGTACAATAGGCGGCAGCCCGGAAGACGGATTGAATCCGTTAGCTATTGTAAAGTTTGTAGCCGCTTACGCTACATTCATCCGAAAAAACACAAAGGTGGAGACCAATAAGATCGTTGTAGGGCGTGACGCGCGTATCTCCGGTCCGATGGTAAAACAAGTCGTCCTAGGAACACTTACCGGTATGGGATTCGACGTGGTGGATATCGATCTGGCCACGACTCCTACTACCGAGCTAGCCGTAGCGATGGAAGGGGCTTGCGGAGGTATTATCCTTACCGCCAGTCATAACCCGAAGCAATGGAATGCCTTGAAGCTTTTGAATGAGAAGGGTGAGTTCTTGAATGCCGCCGAGGGTGCCGAGGTATTACGCGCCGCCGCCGCCGAGGATTTCGAGTTTGCCGAGGTAGACCAGTTAGGCAAGGTAATCCTGAATACGACTTATAAGCAAAAACATATCGAGAGTGTCTTGAATCTGGATCTCGTGGACGTGGAGGCTATCAAGGCCGCCAACTTCCGTGTAGCTATCGATTGCGTGAATTCCGTAGGCGGTATCGTGATCCCGGATTTGCTATATGCGCTAGGCGTGAAGGAAATCTTCAAGCTGCATTGCGCCCCTCATGGAAACTTTTCTCATAATCCGGAGCCTATTCCGGAAAACTTGACGGAGATCTCCGAGTTGATGGGACACGCGAAAGCGGACGTAGGTTTCGTGGTAGATCCGGACGTGGATCGTTTGGCGATTATCTGCGAGAATGGCGAGATGTTCAACGAGGAATACACCTTGGTCGCTGTCAGCGATTACGTATTAAGCCATACGCCGGGTAATACGGTAAGCAATTTAAGCTCCAGCCGTGCGCTTCGCGACGTTACCCGTGCTCATGGTTGCGAATACAATGCCGCCGCTGTAGGCGAGGTGAATGTGGTAGCTAAGATGAAGGCCACCAACGCCGTGATCGGTGGCGAGGGCAACGGTGGCGTGATCTATCCGGCCAGCCATTACGGACGCGACGCTTTGGTAGGTATCGCCTTGTTCCTGACTCATCTAGCAAAGAAGAAGATGAAGACGAGCGAGCTGAAGGCTTCTTATCCTCCGTATTTCATCTCCAAGCAGAAAGTTCAGTTAACGCCGGTGATCGACGTAGACGCTATCTTGGCGAAAGTAAAAGAGAAGTTCTCTCAATATGATATCACCGATATCGACGGCGTAAAGATCGACTTCCCGGATAAATGGGTGCATTTGCGTAAGAGCAATACAGAGCCGATCATCCGCATCTACTCCGAGGCCCATACGATGGAGGAAGCCGAGGAATTGGGCGGCCAGTTGATACAGATCATCAACGAGATGTGTAAATAATAACACCCTTTCCACGGGGCGTCTAAAATATAGGGTTCAGTCTTCAGCCTAGGTAAGCTAGTTATGCTTATTGGGTTTGACTGGACCCTTTTTCATGCTATAGTTTGCATCTACTACTATTTACATGCTTCGTATATTGTTTAAAATATTGTATAATTGATATTTATAGTTTTTCTAGGCAAAAAACAAAAGTTTTCCTAGGGAAAAACATTTGTTTCGTGCTTAGGAAACATTTGTTTCCATTAGTAGAAACATTTGTTTTCCCTAGTAGAAACAAAAGTTTTCCCTAAGAGAAACACTTATTGAACCTATTGCTTTGCCTATGAGCACTGTATGTTAACGTTTTTAGTTGACTACTTAGTGTCTTATTTATAAAGCAGGTTGACAGGTTTGCAACTTAGTAATAAAAGAGGTTGACCCTGTTCTGTCTTATTGATGAACGAGGTTAACCCGG
>JAQVCX010000076.1 GCA_028689545.1 Parabacteroides sp. | reverse complement strand
CTTCACGCAACATCCGCACGCCTCGCCCCGACACCTCGGGAAAAGGATCCAAGCAACCGACCACCACCCGTGGAATCCCTTTCCGGATAATCAACTCGGCGCAAGGAGGTGTCTTCCCATAATGAGAGCAAGGCTCCAGACTCACATAAATTGTACTGTCTTTCAACAAAGACTCGTCTCTCACGGAAGCGATAGCGTTCACCTCGGCGTGCGCCTCCCCGCATTTCCTGTGAAATCCCTCACCGATAATACGGCCCTTATGCACGACAACCGCACCAACCATCGGATTCGGGCTGGCGCTCCCCCGCCCTCCTTTAGCCAACTCGATGCAACGAGCCATGTATTTCTCTTCAACCTCTACCATAATCTTTGCATATAAACGGTTTTTACACTACTTTCGCGATAAAACAAGAGAAGTATGACTGAGACCGTCGCTTACATCCGAAATTCACTCAAAGACATTTACCCTCCCGGCGAGGCCCAAGCTCTTGTCCGATTGATCATGGAACGTGTTTGCGGTCTTTCTACCCATCAACTCCTGCTAGGCAAAGGTAAAGAATTATCTGATACGGAGAAATTTAAAATCGAGGAGATTGTAGAAGGATTGCGTTTATACAAGCCTATACAATATTTAATAGGCATAGCGGATTTTTACGGGATGGAGTTCAAGGTGACACCGGACGTATTGATACCCCGCCCGGAAACCGCCGAGTTGGTCGAACGGATCATCACGGACTACCAAGGTAAAGCCCCTCGTATATTAGATATTGGCACGGGAAGCGGCTGCATCGCTATTTCCTTGGCGAAACATCTTCCGGAGGCAGCGGTAGCGGCAGTGGATATATCGCCAGAGGCACTTGCCGTGGCCGAGGAGAACGCCCGCATGAATCAAGTTTCCGTATCATTCCTCGAATTAGATATCCTTTCCGAGGGTAATCCCAGTTTCATGCAAGAGAAACAAAAGTTTCCCCTAAGTGAAACTTTTGTTTCATGCGGGGGAAACAAAAGTTTCACTATAGTGAAACAAAAGTTCCATACGGAAGAAACCGCGGTTTCTCCTATGGAAAACTTAAACTGCATCGTAAGTAATCCTCCCTATATAATGAATAAGGAGAAAGCGGCCATGGAAGCGAATGTTTTGGAGAACGAGCCCCATCTAGCCTTGTTCGTCCCCGATGACGATCCACTCCTCTTCTACCGGGCCATCGCCCGCTTCGGACAATGGCATTTGGCGGAAGGCGGGCATCTCTACTTCGAGATCAACGCCCTTTGCGGAAAAGAGACGGTGGCGATGCTGCGCCAAGAGAATTATACCGAAGTCGAATTAATACAAGATCTATACGGGAAAGACCGTATCGTAAAAGCGAAAATATGAAAGAGATAACCGAACCCGAGATGTTGCACCGGGCAGCCGCCTATTGCTCCGCCGCCGAACGTTGCGTGCAAGACGTACAGAAAAAGATCGAGGCCGCCGGACTTCCACCCGAGGCCGCCGAGCGTATCATCGCCCGGTTGCTGAAAGAACGGTTTATCGACGAATCCCGCTACACCCGTTTCTTCGTGAACGATAAGCTACGGTTCAACAAATGGGGACGCGTAAAAATAAGTTACGAGCTTTACAAGAAAAACATCCCCGCCCCGATCCGCGAAGAATCGCTCGCCGCCATCGACGAGGGAGAATACCGCTCCATCTTACTCGATTTGCTGAAAGGCAAAAAGAAATCGACAAAAGGAAAAGACGGGCGTGACACATTCAACAAGTTACTCCGTTTCGCCGCCGGAAGAGGTTTCGAAAGCCGGATCGCGCTGGATTGCCTAAACCAATTATTCAAAGGAACAGACTGCGAGGATTATGCCGACGATATGGAATAACCTGCTCAACCTGTTTTTCCCCAACTTATGCAAAATATGCAACCGGCCACTCGTCGAGGGAGAAGAACAAATTTGCCTGAAATGCCTATGCGACTTGCCGCACACGGGATATCATAAACAAGCGAACAATCCCGTGGAGCAACTTTTCATCGGCAAGAACCAGATCGAACATGCCACCGCTTATCTACGATACGAGAAAGGCGGAAAAGTACAAAGCCTGATCCACTCGCTCAAATACCATGACAATAAAGAGCTGGGCTATCTACTCGGACGACAGATGGCGAGAGAGCTACAAGCGGATCAGAGCCCCATATGCTCCGTAGACCTCATCCTCCCCGTCCCCCTGCATCCCCGCAAAAAGCGGGAAAGAGGTTATAACCAATCCGAATGGATCGCCTCCGGCATCCGTTCCATATGGAATACCCCCATCGATACGCAAAGCCTGGCCCGTGTCACCCACACAAGCACCCAAACCCGTAAGGCCATTTACGACCGCTGGTTAAATGTATGTTCTATTTTCAATGTCATTCATCCGGAAATCTTAAAAAACAAACATATCCTGCTCATCGACGACGTGATCACCACCGGAGCTACGATCTCCGCTTGCGCAAAGGCTTTATCAGAAATTCCGGGCATACGCATCAGTATATTAGCCCTGTCTGTCGCATAAATATTAATAAAAAATTAACATACGATATTCAAGGTAATGTCATTCTGTTTGTCTATTTTTGCAGACTGATATAAATATAGGATTGTATGAAAACACTGGAAAGTTTAGTAGCAGAAAAATTATTAAAGATTAAAGCCGTAAAGTTACAACCGGCCAATCCGTTTACTTGGGCATCCGGCTGGAAATCTCCGATTTACAATGACAACCGAAAGACTCTTTCTTATCCGGCCGTTCGTAGCTTCATTAAATTGGAGTTGGCTCGTGTGATTAGTGAGAAATTCGAGAACGTAGATGCCATTGCCGGTGTTGCTACAGGAGCGATCGCTCAAGGAGCTTTAGTTGCCGATTTATTAGGATTGCCATTCGTATATATCCGTTCAACGCCAAAAGATCATGGATTAGAAAACCTTATCGAGGGAGAATTGAAACCAGGTTCTAAGGTAGTGATCATCGAGGATCTGGTATCTACCGGAGGCAGCAGCTTGAAAGCCGTACAGGCCGTACGTAACTTTGGTTGCGATGTAGCGGGCATGGTAGCGATCGTAACCTACGGATTCCCCATCGCGGAAGCGGCCTTCAAAGAAGCTAAAGTGACATTGACCACATTGAGTAATTACGATGCCATCTTGGAAGCGGCAGTCCGTACACATTACATCGATGAGTCTGAGATCGCGGTTCTCCAGGAATGGCGTAAAGATCCGTCTAGCTGGAATCCGAAATAAGTAATAAATAAAAAGACACTCAATGACTGAAGAATTCGTGAGTGAGGTCAAGCAGATCCCACACAATGATGAACGTATCTTCACGATGTTGTCCGATCTTTCCAACTTGGAACGTATCAAGGATCGCATCCCACAAGATAAAATAAAGAATTTCGAGTTCGACAGCGATACCTGTAGTTTCGCTGTCGATCCCGTTGGTAAGATTACCTTCCAGATCGTAGAAAGAGAGCCGAATAACTTAATCAAGTTCACGACGACCAACTCTCCTGTTCCCCTTTTCTTGTGGATACAATTGAAACAAGTGGCCGAGGACGACACACGGTTAAAAATCACGGTTCGTGCCGATCTGAATCCGTTCTTGAAACCAATGGTATCGAAACCTTTGCAAGAGGCTGTCGATAAAATATCGACCGTTATCGCCTCCTTGCCTTATTAATTCCTTTTTTATTATGGCTCAGAAACTTTGGGAAAAAAATGTACAGGTAGATCATGAAGTAGATATCTTCACGGTAGGAAAGGATCGTGAGATGGATCTCTACCTCGCTAAATATGACGTATTAGGCTCTATGGCACATATCACGATGCTGGAAAGTATCGGTTTGTTGGCCAAGGAGGAACTAAACGTCTTACTCGCTGAATTACGGAACATCTACGCCGTAGCGGATCGTGGAGAATTTATCATAGAGGAGGGCATCGAGGACGTGCACTCGCAGGTGGAACTGCTGCTTACACGCCGCTTGGGCGATGTGGGCAAGAAGATCCATAGCGGGCGTTCACGCAATGATCAGGTTCTATTGGATCTGAAACTTTTCACCCGTTCGCAAATACAGGAATTGGTTGATCTGGTTTCCGGCTTATTCAACGTTTTAATCTCCCAAAGCAACCGGTACAAGGATGTACTGCTTCCCGGATATACGCATTTGCAGGTAGCTATGCCCTCTTCGTTCGGACTTTGGTTCGGCGCTTACGCGGAGAGCTTGGTAGATGATTTGCAACTTATGCAAGCCGCCTACCGTATTTGCAACCGCAACCCGTTGGGTTCCGCCGCCGGATATGGCTCATCCTTCCCGCTAAACCGCCAGATGACGACGGATTTATTAGGTTTCGACTCACTGGACTACAACGTGGTATACGCCCAAATGGGACGTGGCAAGATGGAACGCACCGTGGCTTTCGCTATGGCGGGTATCGCCGCTACGCTCTCCAAGTTGGCGTTCGACGCTTGTATGTTCAATAGCCAGAACTTTGGCTTCATCAAACTGCCGGATCAGTTCACGACAGGTTCCAGCATCATGCCGCATAAGAAGAATCCGGATGTATTCGAGTTGACACGCGCCAAATGCAATAAGCTTCAAGGCCTTCCCCAGCAAATCATCTTGATCAGCAACAATCTTCCTTCCGGTTATTTCCGGGATCTCCAGATCATCAAGGAAGTCTTCCTTCCGGCTTTCGACGAGTTGAAGGATTGTTTACGCATGGTAACCCATATGATGCGTGAGGTGAAAGTGAACGAGCATATATTGGACGATGACAAATACTCCCTATTATTTAGCGTGGAAGAAGTGAACCGCCGCGTCTTGGCCGGAATGCCTTTCCGCGACGCTTATAAGCAAGTAGGTTTGGATATCGAGGCCGGTAAATTCGCACCCTCGAAGAGCGTCAACCATACACACGAAGGCAGTATCGGTAATCTATGTAATGAATCAATCGCCGCCATGATGCGTAGCGTGATCGGTTCTTTCTCTTTCGAACGGATGAACGAGGCTGAAAAGAAATTAGTCCATGGATAAAATAAGACGGATATTCCCCCTTTTGATCTTGTTTACACTATTATCTTGCGCAGATACGATAGAGACTCGCATTCCCTATCGTGCGGTCTATCTGGAACTGGATCTGACTTATCAAGACAAAGCGTTGAACGCGATACAGGCCTATAAGATCTACACCTCTAAAGATGTGGACCAAGCTGGCGAGCTAACAGGGTTTGGAGGCGTATTGGTTTATCATGGATTGTCCAGTAACGGAACGGGGGCATTCTTCGCGTTCGATGCCGCTTGCCCTCATGAGGCATCCGCTAATGTCATCGTGGAAGTGGACGAATCCGCCGTATACGCTATTTGCCCGAAGTGTGGTAGCAAATTCGAGCTTTTAAACGGCATCGGCAATCCTGTGGAAGGCCCTTGCGCTGAGGAGAAACAAGCCCTCAAGCAATATGTTGTCGATGCAAACGGTAATAAAATTTACATCCATAATTAAATTTTTATCGGAAATGTTTGGTAGTATAAATATTTGTACTACCTTTGCACTCGCAAAAGAGAAACAAATAATGCGGAAGTAGCTCAGTTGGTAGAGCATAACCTTGCCAAGGTTAGGGTCGCGGGTTCGAGTCCCGTCTTCCGCTCAACTCTTAGTGAAGAGGTGGATGCTCGAATGGTGGAATCGGTAGACACGAAGGACTTAAAATCCTTTGGCCATTGCGGCTGTGCGGGTTCAAGTCCCGCTTCGAGTACGATCTAATTTAATTGCGGAAGTAGCTCAGTTGGTAGAGCATAACCTTGCCAAGGTTAGGGTCGCGGGTTCGAGTCCCGTCTTCCGCTCGCTTCCAAAAGGCCTCGCCGTTCGAAAGAATGGCGGGGCTTTTTATTTGATGTAACCAACTTTGGGAAACGCTGGTTCAGGCTCACCCGCAAAAATATGTGGCTCCACCATACGAAATAATCCTTTTAATACCCTGATATCACTGATTAACGGGTCGTATAAAAAAAAGAGATGAACCACCCTAGAATGGTCCATCTCCTTTTCCTGAAAAATCATATTGATTATCGTTCGCCTTTTCCTCTTAAGTCCGCATCCATAGCGGCAGCGGCCTTACGACCGTCTCCCATCGCCAGAATCACGGTAGCTCCACCACGAACGATGTCACCACCGGCATACACATCGCCTAAGGCAGAACGCATACTGTCTTCCTCCACTACGATCGTCCCCCTCTTGCTAACCTCCAAGCCTCCGAAAGCACGAGGTATTAACGGATTCGGAGATACGCCCACGCTAACGATCACCTCATCCACATCGATCGTCTCGATAGCGCCCTCGATGGGTACCGGACGACGGCGACCAGAGGCATCTGCCTCACCTAGCTCCATCTTCTGCAAGCGCATCTGCTTAACACGGCCTCTTTCATCTCCTATATATTCGATCGGATTATGAAGCGTCAGGAACTCTACACCTTCTTCCTTCGCATGTTTCACCTCTTCCAAACGAGCGGGCATCTCTTCCTCGCTACGACGATAGACAATCATAGCACGCTCAGCACCCAGACGGCGAGCCGTACGGACAGAGTCCATAGCGGTATTTCCTCCACCGATCACGGCCACCTTCTTCCCTTGTAGCACCGGCGTATCACTTTCCGGATTCGCAGCGTCCATCAAGTTTACACGGGTCAAATACTCGTTGGACGACATCACGCCCACAAAGTTCTCACCCGGAATGTTCATAAAGTTAGGCAGACCGGCACCACTTGCCACGAACACGCCCTTAAAGCCATCCGTATGCAAATCATCATAACTGATCGTCTTACCCACGATACAATCTTTCTCAAACTGTACACCCATCTTCCGAAGGCCATCAATCTCCACGTCCACGATCTTATTCGGTAGACGGAACTCCGGGATACCATATTTCAATACGCCACCGATCTCGTGCAATGCCTCGAACACCGTCACGTCATACCCACGCTTCGCCATATCCCCGGCAAAAGACAATCCGGCAGGACCAGAACCTACCACGGCGATCTTGACCCCGTTCTTCTCCGCGATCTCCGGAACCGAGATATTTCCGCTCTCACGTTCGTAATCAGCGGCGAAACGCTCCAAGTAGCCAATGCCAACCGCTTCCTTACCCATTTTCAAATGAATACACTTACTCTCGCATTGTTTCTCCTGCGGACATACACGACCGCAAACAGCGGGCAGGGCACTTGTCTCCTTCAAGGTCTTAGCGGCCTCCAAGAATTCCCCACGCTCGATATTCTTGATAAAAGTAGGTATATTGATATTTACCGGACATCCCTGCATACAAGTAGGGTTCGGACAATCCAGACAGCGCACGGCCTCTTGCATGGCCTGTTCCTTTGTCAAACCTAAGTTGACCTCCTCCAAACGGGTATGACTCCGGTATTCCGGATCCAACTCGTTCATCTTCACACGGGGAATATCCGCACGTTCCTTATTTTTCTTGCTTTTACGAAGTGCCTCCCGCCAAGGTTCGGCACGACGGGCAGCGATTAATTCTTCTGTTGTCATGATCCAATTACGTGGTTTCGTTATTTCTTCTCTATATCCTTATAAGCGCCGAGACGCATCATCATCTCATCAAAATCCACCTGATGAGCATCAAACTCCGGTCCGTCCACACAAACGAACTTGGTCTTTCCACCTACCGTGATACGGCAAGCGCCACACATACCCGTTCCATCCACCATGATCGTATTCAAGGAAGCTACGGTAGGAACCTCATATTTCTTTGTAAGAGCGGAAACGAATTTCATCATAATGGCCGGGCCGATCGTAACGCACAGATCCACCTTCTCCCGGTTGATCACGCTCTCCACGCCATTCGTCACTAAGCCCTTTGTCCCATGCGAGCCATCATCGGTCATGACGATCACCTCATCCGAGTTTTGGCGCATCTGCTCTTCCAAGATAACCAAGTCCTTGGTACGAGCCGCCAATACGACGATCACACGATTTCCCGCCTTATGGAAAGCCTCCACGATCGGCAACAACGGGGCGACACCTACGCCACCGCCGGCACATACAACCGTCCCGACCTTCTCGATATGGGTAGCCTGTCCTAACGGACCTACCACATCCGTGATAGAATCGCCCACGTTCAACTCGCAGATCTTACGGGAGGAACCCCCTACCGCTTGGATCACCAAGGTGATGGTACCCTTCTCGGTATCCGCCCCGGCGATAGTAAGAGGTATACGTTCTCCTTTTTCGCCAACCTTCACGATCACGAAGTGACCGGCCTTGCGGGAGCGGGCGATCAAAGGAGCCTCGACTTCCAGCTTCACCACGTTAGCTGAGAAATGTTCTTTACTTACAATCTTATTCATTATAATCGCTATTATTGATAGTTTGTCTTGTTTTGTCGACAAAAATAAGATAAAAAAGTGAATATATCCCTATTTACCTTAACAAAAGGCTTTATTCAAACAAACCTTCATCACGTACTAACATCAAAATAGCGGAATGAGGGACGATCAAGAACTTCTCGTCATTAAAATTGATCTCATAAGCCGCG
Source organism: Parabacteroides sp. (assembly GCA_028689545.1). GTDB lineage: Bacteria > Bacteroidota > Bacteroidia > Bacteroidales > Tannerellaceae > Parabacteroides. Next base: position 9,720 of record JAQVCX010000076.1, on the reverse strand, counting down.
TTCTGCAAATAGACAGCCAAATCACCCTCATGGGCTTGAAGCGGCAAGTATTGCACCTCCTCCCCTTTCTTTTTCTCCCAGATCTCATGCTCTTCCGCCTGTGATGGTAAAGGATATCCCGGTCCCGTCTTTATGATATAACCCGCCTGTATCTTCTCCCCTTGTTGGACCGAGGGAGGCAGATACAACCCGGTCTTAGTCTGGCTCTGCGGATTCTTAGGCTTAATCAATACTTTATCGCCTATCATCAGAAATTTATCGATGTCTTTTTGATCAATGGATAGTTGCATGATTATAAGATATTAGGTTTTTATTTCGCGAACTTACGGAAAGTTTGCCGAACAAAAAACCCTGTTCATTGAATAATTCCGCCCGTTCACAGATTACATTTTCCAACGTATTCCCCTTGGCTTATATTTGCATCGTTAGAACTTGTGAAAGCCATAACAAACCGGTTCATCATACAGACCGGCAGAATAGGTAAACATTAAGGAAAGGGCGCCCTCGGGTGTCCTTTCTCTTTTTCTCCATCTAGCGAACCTTCTGACCCAACCCAAAAACCATTCACCGATAAAAAACACGGTTTCACAGAATACATCCAGCCATTCACTGATTTTTATTGCTCAATCTTTAAACAAACCTTAATATTACACCTGTTTACTACACTTTATTAACCTATTTTATTATGAGACACAAACATGCTATCTTTAGAAGCAGGCTAGGACTAGCCTTATGCTTTTTATTGGCAGGCGGTGCTATCATACCGCAAAGTTCCGCGTTGAGAGCGGAAAGTTCCGCTATGCAGCAACAAGCCCGGAAAGTAACGGGTACGGTTGTAGACGCAAAAGGGGAACCGCTCTTAGGCGTAAACGTTATTGAGAAAGGAAGTACAAATGGTACGATTACCGATCTAGACGGTAAATACACCTTGGAGATAGAGCCCAACGCTGTATTGGTTATCTCCTACATCGGCTATGTAACCCAGCAAGTACCCGTCACCGGAAATAGGATAAACATCACCTTAAAAGAAGACACCCAGAATCTGGATGAAGTAGTTGTCGTTGGTTACGGCACACAGCAGAAGAAAGACATCACAGGATCTGTAGCGGTAATCAATACCGAAGAGTTATTGGCCTCTTCCGGTTCCTCGGCCACCCAGCAACTACAAGGCAAAGCAGCCGGCGTGCAGATCGGGACGACAGGCGCGCCCGGTTCGGCTACGATGGTCCGAATCCGCGGCATCAATTCCATCAACGATAATGGGCCGCTGTATGTAATTGATGGCGTTTCCACACGCGACCAAGATCTAAGCTCTATCAATCCGAACGACATCGAAAGCATGCAAGTACTGAAAGACGCGTCTTCCGCCGCCATCTACGGAGCGCAGGCAGCCAACGGTGTTATCTTGATCACCACCAAGAAGGGTTCCAAAACCGGACAACCCAAGCTAACGTATGACGGATATGTAGGAGCCAGTATGACCGGTAAACGATATGACGTACTGAACGGAGACGACCGTATCGACGTAGAGTGGCAAGCCACCAAGAACAATCTGACACTAGCCGGATCTTCCGAATTACCCAATCACCTACAATTCGGCTCCAGTGCCGACTCTTGGGTCAATCACAAACCGAATTATATGACAGTCACCGGTGCCGGCGGCCGCACGGATATCGACCCTAGCAACTATTCCTTGGGAGAGAACGTGTACGCACCCGTTTCCAACACCAATTGGTGGGATGAGATCAGCCAAGTGGGTATAATCCAGAATCATCAAGTATCCTTATCCGGAGGTACGGACAAAGGCCAATATCTAATGAGCGCCAACTTATTCGACCAGAAAGGAACCGTCATCGAATCCTACTACAAACGCTATCAGATACGTGCGAATAGCTCTTTCAATTTGCGCCCGTGGCTGCGCTTCGGCGAGAACCTGACTTACAGCTTCGGCAAGAACAATAACCTCTCTTTTTCCGGAACGGAATCCAACATCTACTCTTGGACCTATCGAGCCTCCCCATATGTACCGGTGTATGATACGCAAGGCAATTACGCCGGTTCCAAATTCGCCGGTACAGGAAACTGGCAGAATCCGGTAGCGATCCTTGAGCGCAACAAAGATAATTATAGCACCACCTCCCGTGTGTTTGGTAATGTATACGCCGAAGCCGATCTTTGGAAAGGACTGACCTTCAAGAGTAATTTCGGACTAGACTACCGCAATGATTACTACTATACGATGAGCAAGAAAAACCCGGAGTTCTCAGAGACTACCGGCGAGAACTCGTTCACCGAGCAAAACTCATTCAACTACCGCTGGGTATGGACTAATACATTGGCCTTCAACCGGACGTTCAATGAGGATCACTCCGTAAACGTCTTATTAGGGACAGAAGCGATCCGGGATGGCCTAGGACGCACCTTGTATGGCAAACGCACCAATTACCTGTTTGAAGACAACTCAAATACATACACCTTGACCATGGGCGAAAACAACAATCAACGTGATGTCACCTCCAGCTATAAGGGAGAGTTCGCCCTGTTTGGCATGTTCGCCCGAGCCGATTATGCCTACAAAAACAAGTACTTGTTCACCGGGATCGTACGCAGGGACGGTGTATCTCGCTTCTCCGAGAACAACCGCTACGGTACATTTCCTTCCGTATCACTCGGTTGGCGCATGTCCGAGGAAGCGTTCATGGATAATACCCGGAACTGGCTGGATGATTTGAAGTTTCGTGTAGGTTACGGTATCACCGGTAACTCCGAGATACCAGTAGCGACCAATTTCGCGAACCTGTTCTCTACAAGCACCACCAACACAAACTATGACATGACAGGCGCAAATACCAGCGAAACCACCGGCTACCGCCTAGAGACCTACGGCAACGACGATACCAAATGGGAACAAAACAAGATGATCAATATCGGTGTCGATGGAACTTTCTTGAACGGTAAATTCGGGGCATCTTTCGAGTGGTACAACAAAAAGACCTCCAACATGCTAATCCAAGCGGCCTATTCGAGCTTGGCCGGTGAAGCGGGCAAACCGTATATCAATTTCGGTAACATCCAGAATACCGGTTGGGACTTTACCTTCGATTATAGAGACTCCAAGGGAGACTGGGCCTGGGATTTAAGCCTAAATCTCTCTCATTACAAGAACGAGGTCATGCAATTGGCGGCGGCCGATGACTATTCTTTATGGGCAAGCGGCACACGTATCGAAGGATATGTAACCCGTACGACAAAAGGACATGCCATCTCCGAGTTTTGGGGATTTGAACAAGACGGTTTCTATGAGAATACCAGCGAGGTCATGGCTACCAAGCCTGTCGGTAAATCAGACTTAACCGAGGCCGACGCAGGAACTTGGGTTGGGCGCTTCAAGTTCAAAGATCAAAATGGCGATGGTATACTTGATGACAACGACCGTACATTCATCGGTTCACCCCATCCTGACCTGACCGGAGGGTTAAACGCCGCCTTGAAATGGAAGAACTTTGACTTTACGATGTTCTGGAATTTCTCCATCGGCAATGATTTATACAACAACACCAATTATTTCATCGACTTCTGGACATTCAAGGGAAATAAGTCCACCCGCTTGCGCGACCAGTCATGGACGCTAAACGGCGACAATAGTAACGCGATCCTTCCGATCATGGACTCCGGAGACTCTTATTCAGGTACGTACTCTAGCTCATACTACGTAGAAGACGCTTCTTTCCTACGTTTGAAGAATCTGGTATTAGGCTACACATTTCCTAAAGACCTCATGAATAAAGCCTCCATCCAGAACTTACGTATCTATGTACAAGCGGAGAATCTACTCACCATCACCGGCTATACCGGTCTGGATCCCGAATTTACCAACGCCTATTTGCGGCAAAGCGACTCCGATAACGATGGAGCGGGCCGTGTAGACTTGAAAAGAGGTGTAGATATGGGAGGATGGCCTACCACGATCCGCTTACTCTTCGGCGTAAATTTCACTTTCTAAAAACAACTACTTATTCAATTATTAAAAGATTATATTATGAAGTACAATATATTATTACTTGGAGCGGCTACGACCCTGCTTACACTCGGATCTTGCGGAGAAGATTTCTTGTATAAAGCACCGCAAGGAAGTATCGATCAGGCCGCATTGACCAATGCGCAAGGAGCGGAACTATTGGTAGTAAACGCCTATGCCTACCTGACAGATTCCCAAGGTTATGAGAACATGTTCAACTGGGTGTTCGGTGGCGTATATGGCGGCGATGCCAACAAAGGTTCCGACACGAATGACCAATCCGTATTAAACTCTGTGGAGACCTACGCGATATCTCCCTCCAACGACTACTTGCTAGTCAAATGGAAACAAGCGTTCTACGGGACTAAACGATGCAACTTAGCCATCGAGGTATTAAACGACGTAACGGATATGGACGAGGCGACCAAGCAACACCGCATAGCCGAGATGAGATTCCTAAGAGCGATGTATCTATTCGAGGGTGTCAAGATGTTTAGCTCGAAAGGAATGCCTTATATCAACGAGGCGATAGCCTCCTCCGAAAACGATCCTAAGGTTTACAACGGTACTGATATCTATCCCGATCTATTAGCCGATTGCGATGCCGCCATCGAGATACTCAAAGAGACCCCCGATGAGGTAGCCCGTCCGAGCAAGACAGCGGCAAAAGCGCTAAAAGCCAAGATATTGATGATGCAAGGAGATATGGCTTCCGCAAAACCAATCTTGGCGGACATTATCAATAACGGATTAAGCCCCAAAGGAGCCAAGCTAGCCTTGCAAGATGACTTAAACGCCAACTTTAGCGCGATCACGGAAAACGGCAAAGAGTCCATCTTCGAGGTACAATTCTCCGTAGGAGCCAACAACAATGGTAATTATGGATTTTGCTTGAACTATCCGCATAACTCTGGCCCGGGTGGATGCTGTGGTTTCGATCAGCCATCCTACGAGTTGGTCAACTCCTTTCAGGTAGATGCCAACGGATTGCCCTATCTAAATGGCGAATATCGCTCTATGAATTCGGTCACGAATCGGAAGGATTTGGATGACGCGTTATCCGAGAACGATCCATCCATCGCTATAGATCCCCGACTGGACTTCGCGATCGGTCGCTTCGGCATTCCTTACAAAGATTGGGGACTTCCAGCGAAAGATTGGGTTCGCGACGTAAACAACGGTGGTGTGTTCATGCCTAAAAAACATGTATTCTCAAAGGAGGAACAAGACAATGGCCTAGCGGGTGGATCGTACTCCGGAGGCTGGGCACCCGGTTCTGCCATGAATCTACAATACCTCTCTTTGCGCGACATGAAATTGCTGTATGCGGAATGCCTTGCCAACGACGGTGAACTATCCGCCGCCATGACACAAGTAAACGATATCCGCCGGCGTGCGGCATCAGACGTTAATATCATCAAGCAGGAAGACGAAACACCGGCCGCCAATTACAAAATAGCCGAATACCCAGCCTCTCACGCAGCGTTCTCCAACAAAGAGACCTGCGTTAAGGCGATCAAGATGGAACGGAAATTGGAATTGGCGATGGAAGGTCAACGTTTCTTCGACCTAGCCCGTTGGGGGGGCGACTATATGCACTCCGAGATCACCGCTTATTTGGCTTACGAGAAGAAATTCTTGAATAAGTTTAATGGCGTATCCGCGCCTATCGCCGCCAAGACCATGTTCCCAATCCCGGAGACCGAGATCCAGACCATGGGCAACGATGAGAACGGACAGCCCTACTTGGTTCAGCCGGACCCATGGAAATAAATCTAATAAACCGGACACGGATAACGCGTTACTTCGCGTCATCCGCGTCCGGTAAATACTACTCCGGATTAAAGAGAACGTCCCTTGAACACATTCGAATCGCTCGAAGGATAGAGAGTTCCCGTAAAGGAGATACGGTCGCTATTAAAGTTTGGCGATACCGTAGCGGTACATTTGTTCGTACCTTTCGCCATACGGAACGTGACCCTAGCGGATACCGCCACACCCTGCACATTCATCTCGTACATGACGTTTCCTTTTTTGTCAGTCTTCAGCTGTACGCCGGAAGTTGTTCCATCAACCGTTATACCTCCTATTCCGTTAGGACCGGCCGCCGGAGTATTAAACGCTAACTGAATGGTAGCCTTCTCTCCTTTCACCGAAACGAAGTTCGTGTTCGAAGAAACATAAACAAAACTACCGCGCTTAAACTCTATACGATCCGCTTCCAATACGAAATCCTTATTCTCCAAGGCCTGGACCGCCTGCTCAAACAATGCCGCATTCATCGAGTCCTCCGCGATTTTCTTCGCGGCTTTCTCTGCTTTCTTCGCTTCTTTCTCGGCCTGCTTCGCGGCTTTCTCGGCAGACTTGTCCTGCTGTGCCATCATCGATCCTGCACCAAACAATAAAACGGCAAGCAATAATACAATCTTCTTCATATTAACTCATTTTTAAAAGTTCCTCTATAAAAACACTTTTATACATATAATAAAAATACAATTAACATCGACATAAGTTCATCCTTATCCCTTATTTTTCACGTTTTTAACATGATGCCATAAAAAGCCCCACGCGGTTACCGCCGCAATGAAATCGGAGAACGGTTGCGATAGCCAAACACCATCCAATCCCCAGATCGGAGAAAATAGCAGGATAGCCGGTATCAGGAATAAAACCTGCCGACTAAGACTCAGAAACATCGCTTTCCACGCGACACCGATACTTTGGAAAAACTGGCTGATCGTAATCTGGGAACCGACAACGAAAAAGGCCAGCATCGTCAGACGTAATCCATTATCCGTAATCGACACCAATTCGGCATCCGTCGAGAATACGCTAACGATCAGTCTCGGATATAATAAACTGACGATACATCCTACCCCCGTAATCAAGGTCGATACGATAATAGACAACCGCAAGGTAGCCAATACCCGGTCATGATGCCCGGCGCCATGGTTAAACCCTACAATCGGTTGCATCCCTTGGGCGATACCGATGATCAACATAACCAGCAGCATGGCGATACTGGAGATAATACCGCTAGCCCCAATCGCCAGATCACCTCCATGCTCTTTCAACGCATGGTTCATGATCACCACGACCACACTACCCGCCAGCTGCATAGAGAATGGAGACATGCCGATCGTAAATATATTCCAAATAATGGAACCTTTCAGCCGGAAATATTTCGTATGGAAACGTACGATACTATCCTTGCTGATAAAATGGCTCATCACGAAAGCGGCTCCGGCAGCCATGGAGATTACCGTAGCGATAGCGGCTCCCTGTATTCCCATATCCAGCCAGAAGATAAAGATCGGGTCTAGGATCACGTTCAGCACGGCACCGATCATCATCGTGAACATCGCCTTTTTCGGATATCCGGAAGCACGCATCACGGCGTTAAAGCTAAAGCTTAATGTCGCCAGCAAATTACCCGGGATAGCGATATATAAATAGTCTTTCGCGTAAGGTATCGTCTGCTCGCTTCCGCCAAACCACATTAATAAATCATCCAAGAAAATCATGCAAGGGATAATCGTCAAGGCTCCGATGATGAATGTCAAGGTAAAAGCGTTACCTAGCACGTTATCTGCCAAGTCGTTCGCCTTACGGCCCAGATGGATGGAGACCCGTGTAGCGGCTCCCGCGCCGATCAACATACCAAAAGCTTGCATAAAGAGCAGGATCGGGAAAGTCAATGTCAACCCGGAGATAGCCAGCGCGCCTACTCCTTGTCCGATAAATATACGGTCTACTATATTATAAAGAGCGTTGACCATGGTCCCGACCACGGCGGGAATCGCGTAATGTACCAACAAACGGCCGATCTTATCATTTTCCAGCCGCCATGTAATTTCATTTGACATATATATGATTTATGATTTATGATTTATAATTGAGAGGGCTTCCGCGATACTTGTCGCTATCCTTGCTTCTTCCGCCGGAAAATGGATGCGTAATTTATCGGGAGCGTCACAATAGACATTTATATGGTCATCATGGACTGACGAGGGTTTAAATCCGTTACGGATCAAGGCATTCCCTATCCAATAAGAGGTCCTAAAGTCTCCCTCCACCCCTATCGGAACCGTTGGGGCCACCGTATTCAATTTCCCGGTATTCGGATCAAACACGATTCCTTCCTTGCTAAAGAAAGTCTCGAAAGCTCCTCCCAGAATCAAGTCCTCCGGTGTTCCACAGGCCATGGGGCGACTTTTCTCCTGCAGCCACAGGCAGTCTCCCAGCTGGATCGCCAAGTCGAGATCATGTGTCGATAGCAGAATCGCCTTTCGTTGCTCTACCGCTAATTTATGTAACAAGACCATCGTCTCGATCCGGCTTGTCACATCCAGAAAGGCTGTCGGCTCATCCAACAATATGATGGGGCATCGCTGTGCCAGCGCTTTGGCTATCATGGCTTTCTGACGCTCGCCATCACTGAGTTCCGACACATAATTATGCGCCTTATGAGCGATACCGGCGGCGGCAAGCGACTCCTCGATAATCCTGCGATCTTCCTGCCTCAATTGTCCGAAAAAGCCGGTATAGGGATGTCTTCCTAAAGAGACCAACTCATGCACCGTTATCCCTCCCGCATTCGTCTTCTCGGTCAAGACCACTCCCACCATCCGCGAGAAATCACCTTGCGAATAGGAACGCAGCGGCTTCCCCATTAGCTCGATCTCTCCTCCTAAAGGAGGTTGAAAACCGCATAATGTCCTCAATAAGGTAGACTTTCCCGCGCCATTTAATCCGAGAAGGCAAGTCACCTCACCCGGATAGAGACTTAGGTCCAACGCGTCATGCACGCACTTTTTGTGCCCACCTTTCAATAGATATCCAATACTCAAATTTCTTGTCTTTATCACAGGGATCCGTTCCATAGCCACTAATTAAAGTATTGAATATTTTTCCGGTTCACGATCACGTAAATGATAACAGGTGCCCCAAGCATAGGGGTAACGGCATTCAATGGCAGGATCGTATTACTACCCGGCATCACCATCAACATATTACATAGAAGGGCGACGCAGGAACCTGTCAGCATCGTAACCGGCACCAACATCTTATGATTGGAAGAGCCTAACATCAACCGGGCGATATGCGGAACCGCCAACCCGATAAAGGAGATAGGCCCGCAAAAGGCGGTGGTCGTAGCCGTCAATATTCCCGTACACAGAAGGATCACGATACGTGTCCGTTTGATCCGGATACCTAAATTAGCGGCATACATTTCTCCCAGCAATAGGGCATTCAAGGGTTTGATCAGCAAGATCGCCAATAGCAGCCCGATCAACGCGCAAGCGCCAAAGAAAGGTAATTGCTCCAACGATACGCCGGAAAAATTACCCAGCCCCCACATCACGAACGCATGTACCCGGTCTGTCGATGAATAATAATTCAAGATCGAAATAACCGAGGAAGCCAGATAGCCGATCATGATACCGATAATCAGCAGCATGACATTATTCTTCACTTTCGCCGAGAAATAGATAATCAGCCCCAGTATCACGCAGGCCCCCGCGAAGGCGGCGAGGATTACCGCCATATATCCGCTGATCGGCCAATCCGTGAACTGACCCAACGTACCACCGAAATAGAGCATGATAGCGGCTACTCCCAGATTGGCGCCATCACTGATACCTAATATAGAGGGTCCGGCCAACGGATTCCGGAACAAGGTCTGCAACAACAACCCGCTA
>JAQVCX010000171.1 GCA_028689545.1 Parabacteroides sp. | reverse complement strand
ATATCGGATAGCTTATCGATCGCCTCCACTGTCAGACGAGGCAACGGTTTTGCGTAAGCCTCCGTATATTTCTTTAGCAAGGCATTGATAAGAGATTCGGCCACAGACGAGATCTCGTTCGCATCAGATTCCAACCGGTGCTCCCATAAGTGAGCTAGGGTTTGAATGAGTTTCTCATTATCCCAAGGTTTCACGATAAAGTCCGCAGCCCCTTTTTTAAGGGAAGATACAGCCAACTCGATATCCCCAAAAGCGGTTATCAAGATAACGGCCGGAGGATTCTTTAGCTCCAAGACACGATCCAACCAGAAAAGGCCTTCCCCACCGCTTTGCTTTCCAGTGCCGAAGTTCATATCCAGCAAGACCATATCCACATCTCCATTCCGCAAAAGGGCCGGCAATAGTACGGGAGATGATACGGTAACGATCGTCTTAAACTCGTGGGACAGGATCGTCCGCAGACTTCTCAATACCGCCTCATTGTCGTCTACGACTATAATCTTCGCGTCACGCATGAAACCTCCTCTCTTTTCTGTACGCGAAGATACGATCTTTTCTCGGGTCTCAATGTCCAATAATTAGACAAATAGGAGTCTTGAAGACTGTTTCCCTCATTTTTACTTGCCACATCCCGCAGAACCGGATAGCTTTGAAGCTGTAACAACAAACTGATAAGACCATGGAATCCGTATCTCTAAAACTTATATTCCGTAGCTGGCGGCGAAACAAGACGTTCGCTATCATTTCCTTATTGAGCCTGGCGATAGGTATCACTTGTACCAACCTATTGATCTCATACGTTATTTATGAATCCGGGATAGAATCGAGCAATCCCAAGAAGGAACGTATCATCTATATGGCGCAAGACTCGCCGATGACCTCCGGACAAAAGGTATCGTACATAGTAGGGAATATCCCCGTACGATTGAAAGACCAATATCCCGAAGTAGAAGATTACTTACGGATGAACATCGGGAACTCATCCTTTATCACAATCGGGGAAAAACATTTCGACCCGATCACGATACTGATGGCCGATTCTTCTTTCCCTCGCTTCTTCCCTTATCAAGTAGTAGCCGGAAACCTCAACAAGGCTTTAACCCAACCAAACGCTATCGCCTTGAGCGAGAATCGAGCGAGATTGTTTTTTGGCAACGAGGACGCTATAGGGAAAAGCCTATCTGCCAAAATCCCGGATGAAGAACAACCGATTGTCTACGAAGTAGCTGCCGTTATCAAAGACTATCCGCAATCCTTCTTGACATTCGACGCGATAACGGGCACGACCAACGACTTCCACGGAGGCCCTACGCTGTTGCTGGTAAACGATCGGTTCAACATCGACACCTTCGCCAACAAACTAAAGGCAGACAAAGTCCCCACCTTCCAGAACGAGATCGGGCAATATTACTTCTATACGCTCCAGGAAAGCTATTTCCAAGAACAAGCGTACATCCAAGAAAGCATTCCCTACATCAATCGCAATCAGAAAGACCTGTTATACGTAGGTCTATTCTCGGCGATCCTGATCTTGGCGATCGCTTGCTTCAACTATATCAACCTTAGTTTCTCTCGCATCTTGCAACAGGTAAAAATGATCTATACCCAGAAAGTGATGGGCGCTACCTCCACGCAAATCCATCGCCAACTATTCACGGATACCTTCCTTACCGTACTGATCGCTTTCTTTCTATCCTTATTGCTTACGCTGGACTTGCTTCCGGCGTTCAACAGGATCGTATCCGGACGTATCTCGATGGCGTTCTTCTTCAGCGGGCAAGTCTTGCCGGTGATCGGAGTATTGATCCTATCGTTATCCATCATCCCCGCACTATACATGAGCCGTAAAATCAATACTTTATCCCATAGCGAGTACAAATCATTTACCGCAGGCTCCCGAAAACGAAGGATCATAGCCGGACTTTCCATCGCGCAGTTCGCGATCTCGATCGGATTGGTATTCGCTACGCTAACCGTACGACAACAACTGAAACTTACGCAAATGAATGGTGATCGCTACCGAAACCTCATAGAAATAGCCGACTGGAGCGGGAAACACATAGAGACTTTCGCTAAAGAGATCCGGCGCTATCCCCTGATAGAGGATATGTGCCTATCGAAAGGCTCGATTCTCCATTTCATGCTACGGCAACTGATCCTAAAGGACGAGCAGGGCAACGAGCTTTACTATTCGTTAGCCCAATACGAAAGTGATAGTACCTTCCTAAAGGTCATGAAGATAAACATTCTTCAAGGACTCTCCGAGCGAGAGGCTCTAAAACAATATGGTACCCCTGTTTATATTAACGAACAATACGCACGTTTGCTTGTGCCCAAGGGTGAGAACCCCGTGGGTAAGCCTGTCCGCCTTTACGATACGGAATTTGGGAAGATGGAAAAGGAGGGAGAACCGGTAGCGATTATAGCCGGAATCATAGAGAATCTCTATATAGGAACCTTACGACAAGAGGTCTACCCCAGCTTAACCTACCTAATGCGTACGCCCCCTTACAACCTCGTCCAGATCCGCCTGAAAGAGGAGCACAAAGCCGAGGCCCTAGCTTTGCTGAAACAGACATGGGAAAAGATCAATCCCAATGCGCCGTTCGAGTATCAAGACATCTATGAGGAATTTATGGCATCCAACCGGAAGACGATCGAACTGGCACATTTGCTCATCATGTACTCGATCATCAGCCTCCTGCTAACCGCCTTCGGCTTATTCGGAATGGCACTCTATGTCATCGAGCAACGTACGAAAGAGATTGGTATCCGTAAAGTAAACGGGGCTACGACCGGGGAGATCTTGTATCTATTAAACCGCCAGTTTATCGGCTGGATAGGGATCGCTTTCGCGATAGCCGTTCCCATCACGTGGTATTCGTTAAGTGAGTGGCTGGAGAATTTCGTATATCGGGTAGACATATCCATAGAGACCTGCCTGCTGTCTGGCGGTATCGTATGGGTGGTTACGTTACTGACCATAAGCGGGCATAGTTATAAGGCGGCATCCCGCAATCCCGTAAACGCTTTACGCAGCGAATAATGGAAGCATCTTATCAAAAAAACAACTATCTTTGCACACATTCACCAGACAACAATAAATAAGAAAACATGAAACAACACACTCTCATCGGCAGAATCATTTTGCTTTTCACAGTCATGCTAGCCTTTCAAGCCGGGGCACAGAATGTAAATCTAAACACCCGTTCTACCCAAATCGAGATCAATAACGAAGGTTACTTTTCTTCCATCCGGGTAGAAGGTAAAGAGATCTTGCACACCGGGAAGTACCCGCTTGTAACAGCTTGCGCAGGCAACCAACTAGTCACCCCGACGAAATTAACTACTAGCGGGAACCTACTAAAATTGACTATGTCCGATGGAGGCTCTATTTCCTTGAGACAGAAAGAGAGTGATGTTTGCGTCACACTGGAGGTCGCTAATATCCCGGAGAAGTATGAGGTATTGTTATTCGGCCCGCTAGCCGTCAATATCCATGAGGTAGTCGGTGACGTGATAGGTGTAGCGCAAGGGGAGGGTGTCGCTTTTGGCATACAAGCGCTAAACATCAAGACCAATGCCGGTATCCCGGAAGAATACGGTCGGCTGGTTACGCAAACTTACGGTTACAGCGGGAAAGCAGCCGAGCTATCTGTTGCCAGTATTCCGGATTACAAACTGGCGGCAGCCGATATTTCAGACGGCACGGTCTTCCATTTCTCCGCCCGTAAAAGGAATCAGCAGGAATACCGTAAAGTACAGCAGATCGAGCAATCATGGGTTCTTCCGGTCGAAGGAGCAGACGGATTGATAAAAGGATCGAAAATAGCGTTCTTCGGAAGCAAGCATACAGACGCGTTGGCCCGTATC
>JAQVCX010000075.1 GCA_028689545.1 Parabacteroides sp. | reverse complement strand
CAATTGGGTGAAATAATCCGGCGTATACTCGCAGAAGGCGATCAACATGTATTTCTGCCGGAAGATATAGATCAACTGCCCCTCATACGAGCGATAGGGTTTCAAGGAGGGATTTCCTACCACCTCGGAATAAGAGCTTAAAGGCACGACCTGAGGCGTAACCTGCCAGTAGCCCGGATAAGTCTTATCGCTGCTCACCTCGAATTGAAGCATATGCGACGGAGAGAACGTATAATTCAAGGACACCGTAGGGAATATGGACCATTCATCCCATAAGTTCATGCTTTCCTTGGCAGAGGCGTAATCCGATTTAAAATACTCCCCTTTCAACCCGGCCGTAGCCGAGAAACGCTCGCCAAAGCTCTTGGAAACCTCGGCGAAAAGGTCGGCGCTATACTCTTTCTGCGTGTTGTTCTCCGAGTCCTCCTCATCTATCTCATAGCCATTTCCCTGGTTATATAGATATTCGGAAGAGTTATCGGAAGAGGCATACCCGCCGTGTAAGCCATAATTCAAGCTCCATCCGGTACTGAGATGATGGGTTTTATTCACGAAGACAGACCAACGGGATACGTCTTGCCCCGTATTATTGATCAAATCCGTATGAGTCCCGTCCGTATTCTCATCCTGGAAATAAAGTGCCGAGGGAGAATGATAACGGGTGAAATCGATCCCGGCGGAAAGATTGGCATGGCTATCGTATTGCAAACGTATATTGTGAGTAGCCGAGTGATCATCGTCTCGAATATCGCTCGCGCTGGTAGAGGCATTCGCCAGCTCATTCATGTCTTGATAAGTAGTCAAGGAGGTACGGGTCCCTTTGGACTTGCTACCGAGCAAATAGTAAGAGAGCGAGAGCTTATCCTCGTTCGCGAAAGTATAATCCATCCCCAGACGAGCCGTAGCCGAGTTATGAGAAGTGATCCCCCGGTTGTGCTGGTTGATTTCCGTCACGCTATTATCCAATGTATGGCGAGCCAGCATCTCCTCTCCCGATACGGCTCGTCCCTTCGAGCCGTTCGCCAAGAGGTCCACGCTAAATCCCTTATTCGCATAAAGCAAGTTCACATGGGCATCTCCGCTCGCATGACGGTTTTGATTGTAATTCGTTCCAACCTCCCCTTGCCAAGAATGGGCATCAGACTCGTTTTTATTCAATATGACATTCAATAACGCCCCCTTCACGTTATATTTCGCCGGGGCGTTATACATCACCTCGGCCTTCTCCACCCTTGAGGCGGGCATACTTTTCAGAAGCTGGATTAATTGGTCGGCGGACATCGTGGTCAATTGCCCGTTCAAGACAATATGCAAGCGACTGGCCCCTACCAGTTCCAGACGATCATTCCGCTCGATAAGCCCCGGTAAGTCCTTGATGATCTCGAAAGCGTTCGTGGCGGTCTTATCCTTCATCAGTTGAGGGACATCATACGTCAGCTTGCCTCCCTCTAGTTTCACTTGCGGGCGTTCTCCCTTTACGGTGATCTCGGCCAACTGATAATCTTTCTCCTCCAGCACCACCGTACCTACGCCGGCGGTAGTTATCTCTCTCTCTACCGTATTATATAAGATGTGCTGGAAAATAAGTCGACACGGTTGGTCTAGCGGATGATTCAGCCGGAAATCCCCAAGCGTATCGGTCACCACGGCATCCACATATACGGAGTCGAGGGTCTGCAAGATCACCGCCACCCCGTCTACCGGCCGTCTCTTGCCATCCATCACCTTCCCGGAAATACCTTGTGCCATCATCTCGCCGAAACTCATCAGCAAGCATAGAATCATGTAGTAAATAGTACGTTTCATATCGGTTCGCTTTTATCATTTTTTTGTTAACGCGAAGGAAGCGTATTCTTTTAAAAGACTATGTTACCACTCACTTACGAAGTCTTATTTAGTCTTACCACGCTGAAAAAAGACTATTGTATTCATCCGCGAATACATAAGTGTTCGTCCCCAAACACATAAGTGTTCGCCGATGAATACATAAGTATTTGAGACGTGAATACTTATGTATTTATACGGTATCCGCTAAATCCCTTCTTCGGAATGACCCTAAATGGCCGTCAGAAGGCCCTATCGAGAAGCGGAGGCATGACATGGGAAAGTTTATCTGGCGTATTATAAAGTTCATATCATAAAATTGTCTATTTTTAGCGATCAATTCGATTATAAGCATAAAGAGACTTCATGAATATCAGACTTCGTTTTAAGTTAATCGCCTTGCTGATCGTCTTATCGCTGGCCGGGCTCTTGGTCTTCCAAGGATACTGGCTGAAAGGTTTATATGATACGTTATATAAACAGATGGAGATCAATATAGAGGAAGCGATGAAGATCGCCGACTATAAGGAGCTGTTCCTGCGCATCCGCTCTATCAAGAAAGAACAGGGAACGCTGGGGCCTCAAACCCAAGACGTGTACTTCAGCTCAGACCTGGCTCCGTCCGATAAGCAGAAGACGGGCGCAAAGGCTTCGATCCCTCCGCGGGAAGAAGATCCGGACCTGAACCGGGAAGATATCTTCAAGACAGCGAATCCCGACTCACACATGAAACTGCATATCGATTACGGGGATGAGGAAGACTTCGGCTCGGTAGACTCTACCCTGACGGATTACCTATATGTGATCGGCGAGGTAGAAGGCATGGTGCAACAAGCGATGCACGCGAATATAGATTCCATAAAACCGATCGATTTCGATATCTACAACAAATTATTGACATCGGAGCTGAAGGCCAGAAACATCGAAACGGAACACGAGCTGATAACGATTTATAAACCCGCCGATGAGGAAGAGAAAGGCTGGATGCGCCTGGATAAGCCGGAACGATTCACTACGTGGGAAAACCCCGTGCATTTCGATTACCCGTTCCATAACGAGAGCACGTTGCTGTATCGCCTGTTCCTCAAATCGCCGGCCAGCGTGATACTCACCCAGATGAAAGGCATCCTCGTCTCCTCCTTCCTGTTGCTTTTGATGATCATTTGCGCTTTCATATACTTGCTCCGCACCATCTTGAGGCAAAAGACCGTGGAAGAATTGAAGACCGACTTCACCAATAACATGACGCATGAGCTGAAAACCCCGATCAGCGTCAGCTATGCCGCCGTAGACGCTTTGTTGAACTTTAGCGATCCCGTCAGCGAGAAACAGCGAAAATACCTGACGATCGTAAAAGACCAGCTTATCCATCTCACCGGATTGGTGGAACAGATCTTGACGCTAGCCGTAGAGAACCGCAGCACCTTCCGCTTGCGCCCCGAGGCCATCTCGTTAAGCGAGTTGATAAACTCCCTCATCGAGCAATACAAACTGAAAGCGAACAAACCCGTGGAGTTCACCGGCTCCATTCCCGAGGATATAGAATTGGTGGCCGATCGTACCCACCTATATAATATGCTGAGCAACCTTATCGACAACGCCATCAAGTACGCCGACAAGGAGCCGTGCCGCATCCACCTGGAAGCCCGGCAAGACGATCACGAGACGACAATCTCCATAACCGACAACGGCCCGGGCATCAGCGAGGCCTACCAGCGGCAGATCTTCGACAAGTTCTTCCGGGTCCCCAACGGGAATATCCACAACGTGAAAGGGTATGGCTTGGGATTGTATTACGTAAAAGACATGATGGGCAAACATGGAGGAACCGCCCGTGTGGGAAGCGTCCCCGGCAAAGGCTCCACCTTTACCCTGCACTTTAATTCATAATTCATGGAAAAGATAAGAGTATTACTAGTAGAAGACGAGCCTACATTGGCCATGATCATCAAGGATACGCTGGATGGAAACGAGTTCGACATCGCCCTGGCGGCGAATGGCGAGGAGGGCCTCTCTCGTTACACGGAGATCAACCCGGATATTATCGTGGCGGATATCATGATGCCTAAGATGGACGGATTCACGATGGTCAAGTTGATCCGTAAGACGGATACCCATACCCCGGTCCTATTCCTCTCGGCCCGCTCCGCCGCCAACGACGTGGTAGAGGGCTTCGAGACAGGCGGCAACGATTACCTGAAAAAGCCTTTCGGCATGGCGGAACTGATCGTGCGCATCAAGGCCCTGCTGCATAAGGTGTCCGTGCAAAGGCCGGAGGCCACCTCTTTCCACGTCGGGCTTTACGCGTTCGACTCCATCACCCAGACGCTGACATACCAAGGCGAGAAACAGCTCCTCAGCAACCGGGAGTCCGAGATATTGAAGCGCCTTTGCGACAACAAGGACCAGGTACTCCCGATGAAAGAGATCTTGCTAGATCTCTGGGGGGATGATTCCTTCTTCAACGCGCGGAGCCTACACGTCTTTATCACCAAGCTGCGCCATAAGTTATCGAGGGATGAGTCTATCAAAATATTGAATATCCGAGGGATCGGATATAAACTGATCATTGATTGAGCAGCCCCCACGATCCGCGCGCCCTCGACCAAAAGAGACGGGAAACAGGCTCTAAGCCTCACCTTTTGGCCCCATAATTTGAGAACGAATTTATAAATCATCAATCATAACTCATAAATCTTCCTTATATTTGTAGCTTCTAATTCACAAAAAACATGACATACGAGGAAACACTACACTATTTATACACCAGCATCCCGGTCTTCCAATATAGCGGACCTTCCGCTTACAAACCCGGTCTGGGTACAAGTATCGCCCTAGATGATCATCTGGGAAATCCGCATAAAGCCTATAAGACCATCCATGTGGGCGGGACAAACGGCAAAGGCTCGGTCAGCCACCTATTGGCGGCCATTCTCCGGCAATCCGGCTTCAAGGTCGGGCTTTATACCTCTCCCCACCTGGTGGACTTCAGGGAACGCATCCGGGTGAACGGGAAAAAGATCTCCCAAGATTACGTGGTCGATTTCGTAGAGCGCCATCGCTCTTTCTTCGAGCCTCTCCATCCTTCCTTCTTCGAGTTAACGTCTAGCATGGCTTTTGAGTATTTTCGAGACCAGCAGGTAGATTACGCGGTGATCGAGGTCGGGCTTGGCGGTCGTCTGGACAGTACGAACATTATCACCCCGATATTGAGTATCATCACGAATATCAGCCTGGATCATACGCAATTCCTGGGCGATACGGTGGAGAAGATAGCGGCGGAGAAAGCCGGCATTATCAAGAAAGGCGTACCGGTACTTCTCGGGGAAGCCGAGAAACAATCGGTTTACAACGTTTTCAAGGACACGGCCCGCAAAGTACAAGCCCCCTTTCACTATGCCTTAAGCATGGGAATGCTGGAGGGAACCGGGGGATTGTCAATGCTACGCTGGAAGTTCCCCTCCGTGGAATACGGCGAGGTGATCGGCGAGCTTGCCGGCGAGGTACAACAACTCAACGCCATCACCGTGTTCTCCGCCCTGCACCTGCTCCGCGAGAAGTGCGGTGTAGACATCCTGCCCGAGGCCGTCCACGAGGGATTCGGCCACGTGACCCAACTGACGGGGTTGATGGGCCGCTGGCAAACCTTGCAGACAAAACCGACCGTCATTTGCGACACGGGGCACAACGTGGGCGGATGGAAACATATAGCGGAGCACCTGGAGGCCTTGCGAAACCACTTCCGGCAGATCTTCATGATCGTCGGCATGGCGAGCGACAAAGATGTAGACAGCGTGCTATCCTTGATGCCTGCCAATGTGAATTACCTTTTCACGCAAGCCTCGGTCAAGAGGGCCATGCCCGCGGAGGAGTTCACCGATCATGCCATGCGACACGGGTTTCTGGGCATGCCCCACGACAGCGTGCGGGAAGCGGTAGAGGTAGCGCTACGCTGGGCCGAGGAAGACGACCTTATCTTTATCGGGGGAAGCACCTTTATCGTAGCGGACGCTCTCCCCTTGTTCATGAAGGAAGACGAATTCAAATAATATAACTCTATAAAACAACTATCATGATTGAGAAAATTCATCAGAAACTAAGCGAATCGAAAGTCGCGCGTTGGAGCGTGCTCGCCCTGGCCGCATTCACGATGCTTTGCGGATATTTCCTTACGGATGTAATGGCTCCGCTTAAACCGATGCTGGAAGAGCAACTAAGTTGGACAAGTACGGAATATGGTTGGTTCACCAGCGCCTACGGTTGGTTCAACGTATTCCTTTTCATGCTGATCATTGGTGGTATCATACTGGATAAGATGGGAGTACGCTTCACGGGTGTCGCTTCCTGTATCTTGATGATCATCGGTTGTTCCATCAAATATTACGCCATCTCGGATTCATTCGCGATGGAGGGAGAGATCTTCGGTTGGAAGGCGCAAGTGATGGTGGCCGCCTTCGGATACGCTATCTTTGGTGTCGGCGTGGAGACCGCCGGTATCACGGTATCCAAGATTATCGTACGGTGGTTCAAGGGAAAAGAGATGGCGCTGGCGATGGGCCTGGAGATGGCCACGGCTCGTCTGGGTACGGCCTTGGCTTTGTCTATCACGGTTCCCGCCGCTAAGTACTTCGGTAGCATCTCCGCTCCTATCTTACTTTGCCTTTGTATGTTGTGTATCGGTTTGATCGCCTTCCTCGTGTTTTGCGTGATGGATCGCAAGCTAGATGCCTCGATGGACGCTATCGAGCAAGCCGAGGAGGAAGAGCCTTTCCGCTTGAAAGATATCTTATTGATCATTACCAATAAGGGCTTCTGGTTGATCGCCCTGCTTTGCGTATTATTCTATTCGGCGGTGTTCCCCTTCTTGAAATACGCCACGGACTTGATGGTCAATAAATACAACGTAGATCCGGAGTTGGCGGGAAACATCCCGGCCATCTTACCTTTCGGTACGATTCTTCTGACTCCGTTCTTCGGTAACTTATACGACCGCAAGGGTAAAGGGGCTACGATCATGATCTATGGAGCCTTGATGCTGATCGGCGTGCATTTATTATTCACGCTTCCGATCTTGAATCAATGGTGGTTCGCCACGATCGTGATGGTGGTATTGGGTATCGCTTTCTCCTTGGTGCCGTCGGCGATGTGGCCGTCTGTCCCGAAGATTATCCCGGAGAAGCAACTAGGAACGGCTTACGCCTTGATCTTCTGGGTACAGAATATAGGCTTGAGCATGGTCCCCTTATTGATCGGCTGGATATTGGACACGTATTGCAAGATAGACAACGGCACGGGCAAACCGGCCTACGACTATACGATACCGATGGCAGTCTTCAGCTGCTTCGGCGTACTCGCCCTCTTCATCGCCTTGATGTTGAAGCGTGAGGACCGCATCAAAGGCTACGGCCTTGAATTGCCCAACATCCAACAAGCGGATAAAACCGAGGCCGAGATAATCGCCAAAGAAATGATAGCGGAGCCTTAATAAGCCCCGATCTTGATAGATGAAAGGAGGTGTGTCATAATTCACGATATGGCACACCTCCTTTTGTTTTCACATACTTCTTTATTACCAGATAGATCAAAGAAAAATCGTTCTTTCCCCATTTATTTATATAGAAACCTTATCTTTGTTACAACTAAAACATAATACCAAATGACACAACAGAATGCAATCAAAATCTTTGAAGAGAAGAAAGTACGTACAGTATGGGACAGCGAGCAGGAAGAATGGTACTTTTCCATCATTGACGTTATAGCTGTATTGACTGAAAGTGATAACCCAAGAAAATATTGGAGCGTACTAAAAACACGCTTAAACAAAGAAGGAAATGAAACGGCTACAAATTGTAGCCAGTTGAAATTACTTGCCGAAGACGGTAAAATGCGCCTTACCGATGTCGCCACCACCGAGCAATTATTCCGTCTGATACAATCCATTCCCTCTCCCAAAGCCGAGCCTTTTAAACTATGGATGGCACAAGTAGCCAAAGAACGGCTTGATCAAATGCAGGACCCCGAGTTATCCATCGAGCAAGCTATGATGGACTATAAACGATTAGGCTATTCAGATAACTGGATCAATCAACGCCTTAAAAGCATAGAGATCCGCAAAGACCTAACTGACGAATGGAAATCTCATGGCCTGCAAGAAGGAATGCAATTCGCCACTCTCACTGATATTATTTATAAAACATGGGCAGGAAAGACAGCCAAGGAATACAAACAATTCAAAGGACTCAAAAAAGAGAACCTACGAGATAATATGACCAATAAAGAATTGGTGTTGAACATGCTCGCCGAACTTTCCACCAAAGAGATATCAGAGGCGACAATACCGGAGACAATGGTAGATCATATGGACGTAGCCCATAGAGGAGGCAACATTGCGAAAGAGGCTCGCATGAAACTGGAACAAGAAACCGGACAACCTGTCGTAACCCCACTCAACGCCAGAGATATCTTACAACTAAAACAAGACAAAGAAGACGCTAGAGATAAAGAGAGTTAAGTGTGTAGTCGGCATTGTTAGTACCTAACAAAGGATAAAGTATCAATTATAGACACCGTAAGCGAAAGCGCGATAATCTTGACAGTTTGATCGAAATAACAGAATAACGCTGTCAAGACCTTTTTACCAATAGAAGAAATGAGGGAGAAAGTAGGATGAAATCATACGTTTTCCCTCATTTTCTTGTCTAGATACCCCTGTTTAGACCCAAAAGTAATAGAGTTTGGTAACGCGAAAGGCCGTATTAGGCAACGCCACCGTATGTATTAGGCAACGCGACCGTATGTATTAGGCGATACATAAGGAAGAAACAGCCCTCGCATCCTATAGAATCGGAATACACACCCGTATAAAAGGCCCTTTTCACCTAACTAATATGAAATACGATGAATTAATCTCGCTAGAATGAAAGGGCCTATTTTCACAAAACACTACAAGACAATCAGATGCTATTATTTTATGTCGTTTTCGGAAGCAAGGCGTACCTTAGCCCGGAAAAAACGATTCTCCGGGACTTTAGATTACAGAATGTCAAAACGTCAAACCTGCTCTTTTACACGCGATGCCTACAGATATGCCCGCAAGAAGAAAACTAAAATCAAATTCAAATAATATAATTACAACAGTATTATATATAATAAAATGTTTATTTTTACACAAAATCTATTGTTATGACAAAAGAACAATTCCTAAACGATCAATATGTATCTGGATTCATTCAGTGGCTTCGTGATAAACTATCTAATTTCACCCACTCATATTACAATCAGAAAGAGAAGGAGGAAATGATTTTATCATCTACGACAGTCGTGTAGGAGCCGCTTTATGCTATCTGGCGAAACTATATTGTATAGAGCAGAAACAAGGAGGTGTCCCTTCTTCACTAAAATTCGCCTATGGTGATGGCCGGAATCCGGAGGTTAATCGGAATCCTAACAGCGACATTTACAAATTCTCTAAACTTGATCGAGGAAAAATCCATATTGAATGCAACCTTAAAGCCAATTGGTTATTAAAAGAAGTATTAAACTTCCCAGAATGCCAATTTAAAGACATGCGTTCTCTGGAAGCTGCCCTCTTCATGATCGGGTATGCAATTCCAAAAGAGCAAGAACAGCAAACATTAAAAACATACCGAATTATGAAATTAGCAGAAGCTCTCAGCTTACGGGCTGATTTACAAAAAGAAATAGATTCATATTCCAAGCAATTACGTGAATTGGACGTGAAGATCCAACAGCTAAATTGGTTGACGGAACTGATATAAAGCATAATTCAGGTAGTTCTTTTTAAATAGGGCGAGTATATCTCTGGCAATTGAGAATGAATTGTCGAACCTACTGCGAATGGGAGCGAGAGCGGAGCATAGCGCAAAAAGAATCGTAATGCTCAGTATTGTTACAAGCTCAAGCCACAGGTTGCATTGTTACTACCACATACTGACTATAAAGAGAATGAGGGCGGGTTGGAGGGATTTTCTTTTAAGCAGGCATTTAAATAGATCTGGAGTAACTGGTCGCTGGCGATAGATACTTATGGAGAAATTTTGGTGTGATTATCTTATTTGCCCATCAGATCTAAGGTAATTCTGATCGGTAAACATTATCTTCGCGTATCACATAAAACAAACATTAAATACTATGATCTGTTTCCCGAATGCCAAGATAAACCTAGGCCTGAACGTGGTAAGCAAACGTCCGGACGGTTACCATAATATAGAGACAATCTTCTATCCGATCCCCGTGAAGGACGCGCTGGAGATCGTCGCCTCAGATCAGCCCGGTTTCACCGGGACCGGTATCCCCGTAGACGCGCCCGTGGAGAAGAACCTCGTGATGAAAGCGCTGAACGCCTTGAAGACGAGATACGAGATTCCTCCGCTAGAGATCCATCTACTGAAAGCGATCCCTTTCGGCGCCGGGCTGGGAGGAGGTTCCGCCGATGCCGCTTTCATGCTGAAGCTGGTCAACGATTTCTGCGGCTTGGGTATTCGCCCGGATGAGTTGGAGGCGATAGCGTCCACCATCGGAGCCGATTGCCCGTTCTTTATCCGTAACACGCCGGTATTCGCTACCGGCACGGGAAACCAGTTCGAGCCCGTGGACCTCTCCTTGAAGGATTATCATCTATGCCTGGTAAAGCCAGACGTGGCCGTCTCCACCCCCGAGGCCTACTCGATGGTGACACCCGCCGCCCCGGAGACCTCCTTGAAAGAGATCATCCGCCTACCCGTATCCGAATGGAGAGAACGGATGGTGAACGATTTCGAGCGGAGCGTATTCCCGAAGCATCCCGTGATCGAGCGGATCAAGGACACCTTATACGAGAGAGGCGCCGCATACGCCGCCATGTCCGGCTCCGGGTCGTCCGTATTCGGCTTGTTCGAGAAGCCAACCTATTTCAAGGAGCAAGCCCTATTCAGCGATTGTTTTCTATGGGAAGGACAATTAGCATGAATCCAATAGAGACCTTTTTCGATACGATGGCGGAGCGCTGGGACGCTGTCTGCGTACATGATCCGGGAAAGATCCGGACGATATTGGAGCGTACCCACCTGCCGCGAAACGCCCGCGTACTCGATGTGGGTTGCGGCACGGGGATATTGGAAAGCTACCTGCTACCCTACGAGCCCCGCCAAATCGTAGCCATCGATATAGCGGGGCAGATGATCGAGAAGGCACGCCTGAAATATCCGGATCACCCGCTCATCGAGTTCCTCCAGGAGGATGCCATGAGCTACGAGGGGAAAGAGTTCGACTATATTATATTGTATAGCGCCTACCCCCATTTCATGCGGCCGGAACGGTTGATCGAGCATATGAGCCATTCGCTCGCCCCCGGCGGCAAGCTGGTTATCTGCCACAGCGAGAGCAAGGAAAAGATCAATACGCACCACCATCGGCACGCCGATCGATTATCGCTGCCCTTGCCCCCGGCCCGGGAGGTGGCGGCCTTGATGGAGCCTTATCTTCTTCCGCTCGTCGTAGAGGATACCGAACAGCTTTATATCGTTTGTGGAAAACGTTTATTCTAAACCAATTATATATGAACAGAAAAACTAACTTAATTCCGGCATTGCTTCTTTCCGCCCTTTCGCTTTACGCCATGGAAGACGTGAAAGTAACGCGATTCCAACACGCGGGCCCGTTCACGGTCAACAAGCCGATCCTGGCGGACAGCCTCAACGTGAATGGCAAGCCTTTCGAGGCGAAGAACCTATTAAAAGCGACCTTACCGTTCGAGCAAACGCTGGCGAACGCCACGGTACTCGACGCTGACACGGCAGGCGCGATCACCTTCGCCGCCTCGCAGAAGGGATATGCCCTGCATCTATTCTCTTTCTTCTTGAACAGCGACCGGTACGTGAAAGGTACGCTCGATATATCGGGCCCCGGGGCGTTCGAGGTATTCGTGAATGATAAACCGGTCGGAGCCTCTTCCGAGCTAGTGATGGAGCCCCGCCGCTATCAAGTAGTCGTTAAATACCTGACAGCGGAGACCGACACCTGCCCTCCCAGCCTAAAGGCTACCTTCAAGAGCAAGGCGGACGCGAAAGTCGTGGCTTCCTTGAACCCGGAAAAGCGTTATACGCTCACCAATATCCTGGAAGGAAAGGACTTCCAAGGCGTAAGTGTCTCCCCGAACGGGAAGTATGCCTTGGTAAAATACGTCAACCGGTTCCCGGAAGGCAAGAGCGAATCGTACGGGCAATTGATGGATGCCGCTACCGGACGGGTCTTATCGCAAGACGGGGGCTTCCTCGCTACCGCCAAATGGATGCCTAAGAGCAACCGGTTGTATTACACCCGCACCGGCCTGGAGGGCACGGAGCTGGTAACCGTAGATCCGGCTACCTACCAACAAACGGTAGTAGTAACGAACCTTCCGAAAGGCCGGTTCGTATTCACCCCCGACGAGTCCACGCTTCTCTATACCGTAGAGGAGGAAGGTCCCAAGGAAGGGACGGACTTGATCCGTGTGTTAGAGCCGGCGGACCGCATCCCGGGTTTCCGCAACCGCTCCTTCATCTGGCGGTACGACTTAAGAACAGGCTTGTACGAGCAACTTACTTTCGGGCATACGGACACTTATATCAATGACATCAGCGCCGATAGCCGCTATCTGTTGTTCAGCACCAGCGACCGGGTGTACACCTCCTTGCCGCACTCCCGGGGCTCCCTTTACAAACTGGATTTGCAGACCATGGCGATCGATACGATCTGGGAGAAAGCCCCGTACGTAAACCGAGCCGCCTTCTCGCCCGACGGTAAACAGTTATTGGTAGCCGGGGCGGGCGACGCTTTCGACGGGATCGGACGTAACATCAAGCAAGGACAGATCTCCAACTCGTACGACGGACAGTTATTCCTATACGACCTGGCTAGCCGTAAAGCCTCCCCGCTCACCAAGGACTTCAATCCGAACGTGATCGATGCCGTATGGAACCGCTTCAACGGGCAAATCTATATCCTTTGCGAGGATGAGGATTACCAACGGATCTATACGTGCGACCCGGCAAACGGGAAGATCAAGCAAATGGCCGCCTCCGAGGACATCATCATGTCCTACGCGTTGGCCGACAACGCCCCGGTTCTCTTCTATTACGGACAGAGCGCGTCCAACGCCAACCGCCTCTACGCTTACGACCTGAAAGGCGGGAAGAACCGCTTGGTGTATGATCTCTCGCAAGATAAATTAAAGGATATCGCTCTGGGCGAGGTACACGACTGGAACTTCAAGTCGGACGACGGTACGACCATCCAAGGCCGTTATTACCTGCCGCCTCATTTCGATCCGAATAAGAAATATCCGATGATCGTTTATTACTATGGCGGTACTTCCCCGACGAACCGCGCGCTGGAGATGCGTTATTCCATGCATATGTACGCCGCCCTCGGATACGTGGTCTACACCTTGAACCCTAGCGGGACGACGGGCTTCGGACAAGAGTTCGCCGCCCGCCACGTGAACGCGTGGGGCCTAAAGACCGCCGATGAGATCATCCAAGGCACCAAGCTGTTCTGCCAGGAGCATTCGTTCGTCAACGAGAAGAAGATCGGTTGCATCGGTGCCAGCTACGGCGGATTCATGACGCAATACCTACAAACCCGTACGGACATCTTCGCCGCCGCTATCAGCCATGCCGGTATCAGCGCGTTGAGCAGCTATTGGGGAGAAGGTTATTGGGGATATGGCTATTGCTCCGTAGCGAATGCCGGCACTTATCCTTGGAACGCCCCGGAGTTCTTTACCCAGCAAAGCCCGTTGTTCAACGCCGATAAGATCAATACCCCGATCCTATTGCTTCACGGCAACGCCGATACGAACGTACCCATCGGGGAAAGTATCCAGATGTTCGCCGCCTTGAAGATCCTAGGGAAGACCGTGGAATTCGTGCAGGTAGATGGCGAGAATCATGGTATCGTAGGCTACCAGAAGCGTATAGGCTGGCAAAACACCATCTACGCCTGGTTCGCCAAATGGCTGAAAGACGAGCCGGAATGGTGGAAAGCCTTGTACCCGGATCGTACCTTATAAGCATATTTAGTTGAACGAAAGCGTCTGTGTCTCCCACCAGGGAATCGCAGGCGCTTTATTCGTTTGCCCACCCCCGGCGCTTATGCCCCACCTTTGATCCCCGCACTAAAGATAAAATAAGAATCCCCGGTGATCGTGGTTCCAAGATTATCATGTACCTTTGTCGTATGAAAACATTTAAACTAGACAATTGGTTACCCACGACGAAGAAAGAAGTCGAGGCACGGGGATGGGATTACCTCGACGTGATCCTTTTCTCGGGAGATGCCTATGTGGATCATCCCTCTTTCGGGGCGGCCGTGATCGGTCGTGTACTGGAAGCGGAAGGATTGCGGGTAGCGATCGTACCGCAACCCGATTGGCGAGGCGATTACCGGGATTTCAAGAAGCTGGGCGTTCCCCGGCTTTTCTTCGGCGTATCCGCCGGTGCCATGGATTCAATGATCAACCATTATACAGCCAATAAGCGATTACGCAGCGACGACGCTTATACGCCGGACCAACGTCCGGGGATGCGTCCGGACTATCCGAGCATCGTCTATACCCATATACTGAAAGAACTGTATCCGGATGTCCCCGTCGTATTGGGTAGCATCGAGGCCTCCTTACGCCGGCTTACGCATTACGACTATTGGCAAGATAAGCTATTGCCGGGAATCTTAGCCAGCAGCCCGGCCGATTTATTGATTTACGGCATGGGCGAGAAGCCGATCAAGGAGTTGGTGCGCCGCCTGAAGTCCGGCATTCCTTTCAACGAGATCAAGGACATCCGCCAAACGGTTTATCTGGCGGACAAGGAGGATGCGAAAGACGATGATATCGTGCTCTTCTCACACGAGGAATGCCTGAAAGATAAATTGAAGCAGGCGAAGAACTTCCGGCATATCGAGGAGGAATCCAACAAATACGATGCCTCACGGATCTTGCAAAAGGTAGGAAAGCAGGTGATCGTGGTAAATCCGCCCTTCCCCCCAATGACGGAAGCGGAGATAGATGCCTCCTACGACCTTCCCTATACCCGCTTGCCGCATCCCAAATACAAAGGGAAGGTGATACCGGCTTTCGAGATGATCAAGTTCTCGGTGAATATCCACCGGGGTTGTTTCGGCGGATGCGCGTTCTGTACCATATCGGCGCATCAAGGGAAGTTCATCGCCTCCCGAAGCAAGAAATCGATCTTGAAGGAAGTGAAAGCGATCACCGAAATGCCCGATTTCAAGGGATACCTAAGCGATCTGGGAGGCCCTTCCGCCAATATGTACCGCATGAAGGGTAAAGATGAGCGGATTTGCGCCAAATGCAAGAAACCGTCTTGCATCTCCCCCGTCGTTTGCAACAACCTGAACGCCGATCATACGCCGCTACTGGATATTTACAAGGCGGTGGATAGCCTTCCCGAGATCAAGAAGTCGTTTATCGGGAGCGGCGTGCGCTACGACCTCTTATTGCATCGTTACGCGGACGAGTCCTTGAACAAGGCGGCCCAGACCTATACCGAGGAATTAATCGCCCGCCACGTATCCGGCCGCTTGAAAGTGGCCCCGGAGCATACGCAAGACGAGGTGCTGAAGCAAATGCGTAAACCCTCCTTCTCGCAATTCGGGCAGTTCAAGAAGATATTCGATAGGGTAAACCAACGATACGGATTGAAGCAGCAACTCATCCCCTATTTCATTTCCAGCCATCCGGGATGTACCGAGGCGGATATGGCGGAGCTGGCGGCGATCACCAAGAGCTTGCACTTCCAGCTGGAGCAAGTACAAGACTTCACGCCTACGCCGATGACATTGGCTACGGAGATGTATTATACCGGATTCCATCCTTATACGTTGGAGAAAGTATATACGGCCCGCTCAAAAGAACAGAAGTTGGCACAACGCCAGTTCTTCTTCTGGTATAAACCCGAGTCACGCCGTCAGATCACGCAAGTATTGCAAAAGATGGGACGAAAGGATTTGATTGAGAAACTATTCGGCCGGAGCGCTGACACGAATCCCGCTCCCAGAAAAAGAAGATGATAGGAAGGTGTGCCAACCTATGAAATGGCACACCTTCTTCTCTTTTTGATTATCCTTTCACGGCGATCACCTCGACCTCTACCAAACCATTCTTCGGCAGTGTCTTAACGGCTACCGCCGAACGTGCGGGAAACGCGCCTTCGAACTGAGAGGCGTAGACCTCGTTCATAGCGGCGAAGTCACCCATATCCGCCAAGAACACGGTTGTTTTCACGACATCATCGATGCTATAACCAGCCTCTGCCAAGATAGCGTGAACATTCTTGAACGCTTGGGCGGTTTGTTCCTTTACAGATCCCTCCGCAAAAAGTCCTGTAGCAGGATCGATACCCAGCTGTCCGGAAGCGAACAGCATATTACCAACTTGCACCGCTTGGCTATACGGACCGATAGCGGCGGGAGCGTTTTTTGTAGCGATAACTTTCTTCATTTTCTTCTCTGATTTATAGATACCTATTATTATTGCTTGTTCATACGTTGACGAACCACCTCGTACACCAGGATGGAGGTGGCAACGGATACGTTCAAGGAACCGATCGTTCCGAATTGCGGGATCTTTACCATATTGTCGCAGATGCGTAAGTTCTCCAGAGATACACCCGTATCCTCCGCTCCCATCACGATCGCTACCGGCCCTTCATACTTCACCGCCGTATAATTCGCCTCCGCTTTCTCGCTGGCGGCAAATACCTTCACCCCGCTTTGTTGCAAGAAACGGATCGCTTGGTTGATGCTCTTCTCCTTGCAAACCGGCAACACGTGCAAGGCCCCGGCGGAGGTCTTGATCGCGTCGGCGTTCACCGAGACGCTTCCTTTTACCGGAATCACGATCGCGTCGACCCCCGCGCACTCGCAGGTACGGGCGATAGCGCCGAAGTTACGCACGTCCGTAACCCCATCCAGCAATACGATGAAAGGATCTTTCCCTTGCTCATATACAAAAGGAATGATATCTTCCAAGCTCTGGTAGGTAACCGCCGACATAAAAGCGATCACCCCTTGATGATTCTTTCGAGTCAAACGATCCAAGCGTTCAGCCGGAACACGTTGTACCGGTATCTCACGGCCTCTCAGCACCTCAAATAACTCCTTGGATAAATCCCCCTGCAAATCCCTTTTCACAAGGATCTTATCTACCTCCTTATCAGCCTGTATAGCCTCAATCACGGCACGAATGCCAAACACCATCTCGTTTTCTTTCATACAATTGATTATCAATAATTTGGATATGGTAATATAGTTATTGCAAAACTATTATTAAATATTATATCGTTTTTGTCGTTTTCTTTCATACTGCAAATATAAGAATATAATTACAATAATATAACTTGCTATTGACTAACTTAATAGATTTATTTGAGAAATATGACTATTATTTAACAAGGAAATACCCGATATTTGTAACGATTTTCAAACTAATCACTAAAACTTAATAACAATATGATTTTAGAATCACTTGAAAACTCTAAGCGGATCGAATGTATCCATCCACTGTTCAAGCAGGCTTTCGACTATGTTAAGTCTACTGATTTCTCAAAAATGGAAGATGGTAAATACGAGATAGCGGACGCTGGCTTCACGGTCAGCATCGCCAGCCTCTTCGGGAAGGATAAATCGGAGGCGGCCATCGAGACCCATAAGAAATTTATCGATATCCAATTCCCCTTATTAGGCGTAGAGAAAATCGGATGGAAACCGGGAGATCAATTACTTGAGGAGTCCGTACCCTACAACGAGGAGCAAGATATCGCCTTTTATATCGACAGGCCTACCGCCTATACGAAAATCTATCCCGGACAATTCGCCATTTATTTCCCGGAAGACGGGCACGCCCCGGGCATCGGCCAAGGTAATATCCGAAAGGTGGTTATCAAGATCCCGGCTCAATGAGATTCGCGGTGATCGCGGCATAAGTGCCAATTCAAAACTTAACGAACTATTGTGCGGCCTATGATCTTTGTCGATTTGTAAAATAAAAGATATTTACGTAGATTTGTACACTTTTATTTTAAATCAAGATA
This sequence comes from Parabacteroides sp., assembly GCA_028689545.1. Lineage (GTDB taxonomy): Bacteria > Bacteroidota > Bacteroidia > Bacteroidales > Tannerellaceae > Parabacteroides. The sequence continues at coordinate 514 of JAQVCX010000075.1, read as the reverse complement.
TCAATTAACACACAAAAAATCATATGGCAGACGACAAGAAGATTATTTTCTCGATGGTAGGCGTGAACAAGATCTTTCCGCCTCAAAAACAAGTTTTAAAGAACATCTATCTGTCCTTTTTCTATGGGGCGAAGATCGGTATCATCGGCTTGAATGGCTCCGGTAAATCTACGTTGCTGAAGATCATCGCCGGTATCGACAAGGACTATCAGGGAGAGGTGGTCTTCTCCCCCGGCTATTCCGTAGGGTATCTGGAGCAAGACCCTAAGCTGGAGCCGGGTAAGACCGTGAAGGAGATCGTGCAGGAAGGCGTGCAGGAGATCGTGGACACCTTGAAAGAATATGAGGAGGTGAACGAGAAGTTCGGCGATCCGGAGGTGCTGGAAGACCCGGATAAGATGGACGCTCTGATCAACCGCCAGGCGGAGTTGCAGGACAAGATCGACGCTACGGACGCGTGGAACCTGGATAGCCGGCTGGAACGTGCCATGGACGCTTTGCGTTGCCCGCCCGA
>JAQVCX010000074.1 GCA_028689545.1 Parabacteroides sp. | reverse complement strand
AAGGTAACGCCTCATTACCACGGGGCATCAAAAAACAACAACATCATGGCTGAAGAGAAGACCATCCTGACCGTAGATCTGTACGACAACGTGTTAACCGAGAAAACCGGCGATTTCACCGGGAAGATCCGCATCACCGGAACCACGCGTACCGAAGACATCTCCAACCGCATCGTAAAGAAACGCACCGAGTACCGCCCGGAAACGATCACCAACATCCTCGACCTCTCCTACGACGAGATGATCGAGGCCCTCGCCCAGGGACGTTGCGTGGTGAACAAGTTCGGGCAGTGGCTGCTCAACATCAACGGCCCGTTCGACGGGAAGAAGTCGGACTTCCGCTCGGCGGAGAATAAGATCACCGTTACGTTCACCCCCAGCGCCGTCTTGCTGAAGGCCCTGGAGAATATCTACGTGAACGCCGACGTGGCCACCGTAGGCCCGATGATCGAGAGCTTCACGGATTCCACCACGGGCGAGAAGGATTTGCATATCACCCCGAACGCCCCGGCCATCATCGTCGGCAGCACGTTGCTCGTCAAGGGCGACGACCCGTCGGTAGGTGTCTATTTCACCAAGGACGAGGCGAGCGCCACGCCGGTGAAGGTTCCCCTTATCGTTCGCAACACCAAGGGCGAGATCATCATCCAGACACCGCCACTCGCCGAGGGGCAGTACTGGCTGAGCGTCACTACGCAGGCGGGAGCGAATTACGGCTTGGTGAAAGAGGCTCGCACGTATAAGTTCCCCATCCTGCTTACGGTAGGCGCCACGGGCGGAGGCGGCAGCGAGAGCCCCGACGAAATCTGATAAAACTCATAAAGCCTCGTCTATGACCGGTGAGAGAGCCTAGGCTATCACCCCTCATAGACGAGGCTCTCTCACCCCTCATAGCTTAGGCTCTCTCACCCCTCATAGACGAGGCTCTCTCACCGGTCATAGACGAGAAGCTATGAGCATACCCGTGAACGAATGTTAAAACCGTTTTATTCCTTTTAAATATATAAATCATGAGAAAACAACTTTTACTAATGCTGATCCTTTGCCTGTCGACCACGATGGCCTGGGCGGAGAGAGATGCCTACAAGTCGGCCGCGGACCCCGTGAACGTGGGTATTCGCGATAATAATTTTGACCGCATCCTCCTGGAGGTATCGGGATTGGACAATAGCCAAGATAACTTGCATAACACGCAATCTATCGTCTATAGTCTGACGAATGTGACGGAGAATTTCACGTTGCGTTACACCCTGAAAGACTATGCCGATTGGAAAGGGAAGTTAGATATTTATTATGGAGATAATAGCGATATTGAGGTCAAAAATAAAGGCACAAAGGCCGAGATTGGCGAGGACGGCTCTTTCAGCGTGACGGTCAGCCCGTCACAGATCACCGAGCTGGGGACATACCCGAATTTTCTAAAGGTCTTATCGGCCAAGCAAGGCGAACTGTCTTACGATATCCAGGTATATCTCGCGTCCGACCCCGCTAACCCGGTATTCGAGGAGAAGAATAAGTCGATGAGATTTATGGAAGCCCTTACCGGCTCGATCACTCCACGCCCGATCATAGGGATGAAGGACACTGAAATCTCGTTCACCTATACGATCGGGAAGACAAATCAGTGGATCGAAGGGGAGCCATTTGATGTGCATGTCTCCAAGATCTCTGGTCTCAACGCGAATCAAGTAAAATTGTATTACATAAGCGATGGGAAGGAGACGGAGATCCCGTTGAAGACTGACCCGTATGAGCCTACTTATTGTTTTGCGAATGACTATGTTACCATAGGTACATTGCGTGAAGGTGCCTCATTCACCTTCAAGATGAAGGCCAACACGCTGACCAACAACGAGACTATCTCTATTGAGCCACGGGCAAAGGGTCTCGTCCATCCTTACGAACTCACTAAAGCGACCTTCCGGATAACGGATACGCCGGTCGTAACCCATGCGATCACGGCTACCTTGACAGACTTGGTCGCCCAGAAAGACCTGCCTACTGTTGTCGAGGCCGGGACAGACCTGTCCTACAAACTGGAATGCAAAAAGGAGGGCTATACGCTTCCGGATATGATTCAGGTGAAGATGGGGACAAAGGAGCTGAACGTGACTACACAACCCGACGAACAGGACGCGGAATGTACGTATAATCCGAAAACCGGGGAGATAACGATTTATGCGGTAAATGGCGATGTGGTCATCACCGCCGCCGCGGCTCCCATACTCGCTACCTATCCCGTTAAGGCTACCTTGACGAACCTTACCTCCACGCCGGAGATTACTACGGCTACGACCGTAAAGGAGGGAGAACCGTTCACCTTCACCTTGAAGGCGAACGAGGGCTATACCCTTCCCGCGTCCATTACGGTGACGATGGGAGATAAGACGTTGGCAGCCGGTACGGACTATACCTATGATGCCGCTACGGGAGCCTTCGCGTTGGAGAAGATCACGGCTATCTTGGTGATCACCGCGGCAGGTGATAAAATCCCCGAACCCGAGCCAGAGCCAGAACCCGAGCCGACAATTTATACGGTGACCTTGCCGGTTGTAGAGGGGGCCACTCTAGCCGCCGAGTCTTCCACCAGCGTGGAATCCGGCCAGTACTTCGCCTTCACGCTGACCTTGGAGACAGGCTATAGCGCGCCTCTACTGACAGTGAAAGCGAATGGTTCGGAGCTAACCCCGGTATCCGGCGACCGCTATGTGATTTGGGAAGTAACGAGCGATATCATTATCACCGTAACCGGTATCGTGAAAGATAATCCTACCGATAACGCGGAGGTAGGTTCCAACGCTTTGAGCGTATGGGGTGAGAATGGCCGGTTGCACATCCAAACCCCGGTTACCGGCACCGCCCGTATCGTCACCTTCGAGGGGCGTTTGTATCGGAACTTATCCTTGCCCGTGGGCGAGACGATCACGAGTATGCCGCGAGGCTCCTATATCATTTATATCGATAAACAATCCTACAAGATCCGCTTCTAGCCGTCCTGGAGGAAACATGGCAAGGGGCTGTCCTACTTCGGGCAGCCCCTTTTCGTGCCAACGCCGCCTCACTTCATAAACACGAAGTACACCGCCAAGATCAAGCAGACACACGCGGCGAAATGATTCCAGTGGAAAGCCTCCCCCTTGAACGCGGTAGCGCTGAATATGACGAACACCACCAGCGTGATCACCTCCTGTATCACCTTCAGCTGCATCAAGCTAAACGGCCCCCCGTTGTCGCGGAAACCGATGCGATTGGCCGGCACCTGGAAGCAATACTCAAAGAAGGCGAGAAACCAACTGAACAGGATCACGCCAAGCAGGGGAAGATGCTCGAACCAGCTGAACTGTTGCCTCATCTTCAAATGGCCATACCAAGCGCATGTCATAAACACATTGGACACGAGCAACAACAAAATCGTATAAACACCTTGCATATCATCTTGTTTTTCGAGGTAAATAATCTTCTTGTATATTCGTCATGCTCCCCCAAAGGCTGTAACGGGCCTCCGGATTGATAGCCTCCAGGCTTTTCAGCACTCCTTTCATATCCGAGCGGCTGGAACCGGACTCATACGGGCAGTCCTTCACTTGCTTCCGGTAGCCTTTCCACGCGGCGATCCGGATCAGCTCCTTCTCCTCCACCAGGCACATGGGGCGGATGATCTCCATATCGAACTTATCCATCCTCAAGCGGGGAGGCATCGTCCCGAACGCCCCTTGGTGGGTCAGGTTCATCAACAGCGTCTCCAAGATATCATCCTGATGATGCCCCAGCGCTATCTTGTTGCACGCGTGATCCTTGGCGATCTCGAACAACGCTTTCCGGCGGGTCCAGGAGCATAAGAAGCAGGGAGATTTACGGGTATCCGTAGAAAGATCGAAACCCGTCTCGTGCACGATGAAAGGCAAGCCATGCTCCTCGGCGCGACTCCTCAGATACTCCCGGTCCGAGCAATAAGGGATGTTCGTCATCACGATATGCGCCACCACTACCTCAAACCGGGGAGAATAGATCTTCGACCTGCGCCCCAGCAAATCCACCAAGGCCAAGGAATCCTTCCCCCCGGACAACCCGATCAAGATCCGGTCGCCGTCATGGATCAGGCCATAGTCGAAAATCGCCTTCTTTACCTTATCCTCTACCTTACGAAACAAACGTTCGTCCTCTGTCAATTTCACCATATACCTCCTTTAGGGCGCAAAATTATATATTTATCTTTTCGATTAGTATGGCTCTACGAAAATATTCTTATCTTTGAATCTGCATAACTATATATAATCTAGAACAGACAAAATGAAACGGTTATCCAAAAAGCTGCTTTATACGCTAGGAGTCACACTCCTATGCGGCGGGGGGATGCAACTACAAGCGCAAAGTCTTGACCAGGCAAAAAAATCATACAACGACGGGAAATACGCGGAAGCCAAACCCGTGTTCGAGAAACTAGTGAGGCAAGCGCCAAGCAACACCTCTTACAATCAATGGTATGGCGTTTGCTGCTTCGAGACCGGAGACCTGGCCGGAGCGGAGAAACATCTCAAGGTAGCCGTAAAGCGTAGGGCACAAGACGCTTATCGCTACCTCGGGGAAGTGTACTACCAGACCTATCGTTTCGATGAGGCCGAGGAGATGTTCGACGAGTACATCACCCTCCTGACGAAAAAGAAACAAGACGTGGAGCCTTACCAGATCCGCATGGACCTGGCGAGCAAGGCGAGCCGTATGCTCGATAAGGTAGAGAACGTACAGATTATCGATAGCGTGGTCGTCGATGAAGAGGACTTCCTATCCGCCTACACCCTCAGCGAGGAAAGCGGCACGTTGACCACTTACCAAGATTTCTTCCAGACAAGCGATCCGGACAACTCATCGGTCTACATGAACCAGAAGAGGGACAAGATTTACTACGCCCATCAGACAGACGGCAATCACGCTTGCCTTTTTATCCAATCCAAGCTCATGGACCAATGGGGAGACAAGAAGCAGTTGCCGATGAATATCAACAGCGACACCGACGACGGGTATCCCTTCGTGCTATCCGATGGCGTAACGATTTATTACGCCTCCAAAGGCAATGGCTCGCTGGGCGGATACGATCTATTCGTCACCCGCTACAACATCAATTCCGATACCTATCTTACGCCGGAGCAACTGGGCATGCCCTACAACTCCCCGTTCAACGATTACATGATGGTGATCGACGAGGCCAAGCAACTGGGGTGGTTCGTATCCGATCGTTATCAACCGGAAGGGAAAGCCTGCGTATACCTATTCATCCCGAATGACAACCGCGAGCGAATAGATAGCGAGGACATCGAGCTCAAACGTGCCCGGGCCTCTATCGCCTCGATCAAGGATTCATGGAAACCCGGATCGAATTACGAGAAGCTTATCCAGCTGGCCCATACCGAGATCCCTTATGGGCGTATCGAGATAAAGAAAGACTTCACGTTCCCGATCCACCAAGATATCGTTTATTACACCTTGAGCGATATCCAAAGCCCGGAAGCGAGGGGCTACTACGAGAAAGTCGTCTCCATCCATAAGCAGATCAACGAGCTTAACGGCAAGCTAGAGAGTTTACGAGCCAGCTACATCAAGGCGAATAAGGAAAGGCGAGAAAAACTGAAGCCTACGATCCTTGACACGGAAGAAAAGCTAAACAGCCTGCTCGACCAACCGGACGAATGGGAGAAGAAGGCACGTAACGCCGAGATCGTACACCTCAAAAACAACCATAAATAAGAAGAATCATGCTACTAGACATAGCCATCATCGTCTTACTCATGGCAGCGGCCATCCTGCTGATACTGGCGGAGATATTCCTTCTTCCGGGAATAACGCTAGCGGGTATAGGCGGAGCTATTTTCGCTATCGGAGGAGTCGTTTTCGCTTATACGGCAGGCGTATGGATAGGGCACTTGACGTTATCCCTATCCATCATCACATTCGGGATAATCTTCGCTTGGTTATTGCGTTCGCGGTCTTTCAGCAAGATCGCCTTAAAGACGGATATCGATTCCAGGCTGACATCCAGCAGGGATCTCGGCATAGAACCCGGAGACGAGGGGATCACGCTCTCGCGCTTGGCCCCTATCGGCAAGGCACGGATTAAAGGTATTAACGTGGAAGCGAAATCTCAAGACGAGCTAATCGATGAGAATACGCCGATCGTAGTGATCAGGGTAGACAGTAACAACGTGATTGTCCGCCCTAAAGAAGAAATAAATATTCACGCTTAATTTATAGAGATATGGAAATAACCTTTCTGCCACTTATCCTATTGGGAGCCGCGGTGCTCCTGTTGGTTATCTTTTTCTATTATGTGCCGTTCCTGCTATGGATCTCGGCCAAAGTATCAGGGGTCAACATCTCCTTGATCCAGTTATTCTTGATGCGTATCCGAAAGGTTCCTCCCTACATCATCACTCGTGCGATGATCGAGGCGCATAAGGCAGGGATAAAGACGCTTACACGCGACGAGCTGGAAGCGCACTATCTGGCGGGTGGACATGTCGAGAAAGTGGTGCACGCGCTGGTTTCCGCGTCGAAGGCGAATATCGACCTTCCCTTCCAGATGGCTACCGCTATCGACTTGGCCGGACGTGACGTATTCGAGGCCGTACAAATGTCGGTAAACCCGAAAGTGATCGATACACCTCCGGTAACGGCGGTAGCGAAAGACGGTATCCAGCTAATCGCCAAGGCACGTGTCACGGTTCGTGCGAGTATCAAGCAACTGGTGGGTGGCGCCGGAGAAGAGACAATCTTAGCCCGTGTAGGTGAAGGTATCGTATCTTCCATTGGTTCCTCCGAAAGCCATAAGACCGTATTGGAAAATCCGGACTCCATCTCGAAGCTGGTGCTTCGCAAGGGGCTTGACGCCGGAACGGCTTTCGAGATCCTTTCCATCGATATCGCCGATATCGATATAGGTAAGAACATCGGAGCTTTCTTGCAAATGGACCAAGCGCAAGCGGATAAGAATATCGCCCAGGCGAAAGCCGAGGAACGACGCGCGATGGCTGTCGCCCTCGAACAAGAGATGAAGGCGAAAGCACAAGAGGCCCGCGCCAAGGTGATCGAGGCCGAAGCGGAAGTCCCCAAGGCTATGGCAGACGCTTTCCGCACAGGAAACCTCGGCGTAATGGACTATTACAAGATGAAGAATATCGAGGCGGATACTTCTATGCGCGAGGCGATAGCTAAACCGAGCAGCGCTCCCTCCAAACCATTGAAGGACTAAAATAGTTATATAGATAGAACTATTTCCAAGGGCAAGGTTCGCGCCTTGCCCTTTTATGATTATAAAACGAACTTAATCTCCTGATCGAATATGAGAACAATCCCCGCTTCAGAATTAGCGATCCATTCGGATGGTAGCGTTTTCCACCTGCATTTAAAACCGGAGCAACTCGCGGATCGCGTGGTACTGGTTGGCGATCCGGCACGGGTTACAACCGTCGCGTCCTATTTTGACTCACAAGAATGTGAGGTCTCCAGCCGGGAGTTTCATACCATCACGGGCCGGTACAAAGGGAAACGTATCACGGTCGTATCCCATGGCATCGGCACGGATAATATCGATATCGTATTAAATGAGCTGGACGCTCTCGCTAATATAGACTTCTCTACCCGTACGATCAAGGCGGAATTCAAGCGACTTTCCCTGGTCCGTATCGGGACTTCCGGAGGGCTACAGCCATTTGTCCCGATCGGGACTTATGTAGCGGCGGAGAAATCGATCGGATTCGATGGGGTCATTTACTTCTACGCGAATAGTAATTCCGTTCGCGACGCGGACATGGAGTCCGAGTTAATAAAGCAGCTTAACTGGCAGCTTAGCGGCATATGGCCTTATGTCGTATCGGCAGATCCATCGCTGATCGAGCAAATCACCCGTAACGATATTATCCGGGGAACGACGATCGCCGCCAATGGCTTCTACGGGCCACAAGGGCGCGAGCTCCGACTGCCCTTGGCCGATCCGCAGTTGAACCGGAAGATAGAGGCTTTCGAATACAATGGGCGAAAGATCACGAACTTCGAGATGGAAAGCTCTTCCTTGGCAGGCCTGGCCGCCCTTATGGGACACCGGGCGATGACCGTATGCTGCATTATCGCCGGACGCGTGGACAATCATATGAACACGGATTATAAAGGCTCGCTAGAGAAACTGATTGAAACTGTATTAGACCGTATATAATAATAGTAAGGCCATGAAGTGGGATCATTCATTAATCGATACGTTGGAATGGGGTAATCAAATCTCCCATAAGGAAGATAAAATAAAGATAGCGGACCTTATCGCATCTAAAGTTGAAAACGGGCAAGTCATAGGCGTTGGCTCCGGCTCGACCTCTTATCTGGCGTTGGTTCGCATAGCGGAACGTATCCGGACGGAACATCTTTCCATCTTGGCGATCCCCACTTCATTAGAAATCCGGATGACTTGCGCCCAGCTAGGCATTCCGGTTACCAGCCTCTTTTCCCACAAGCCGGACTGGACCTTCGATGGGGCGGATGAGGTAGATGCCCATTTTAACTTGATCAAAGGGCGTGGAGGCGCCATGTTCAAGGAAAAGCTATTGATCTGTTCGAGCCCGCAAACCTATATACTGGTCGATCCTTCCAAGCAAGTGGAGAGGCTGGGAACTAAATTCCCGATCCCGGTAGAGATTTTCCCGCAAGCCCTTACCTATGTAGAGGACAGACTCCATCATCTGAATCCACGTGAGATCAAACTTCGTATGGGGCAAGGCAAGGATGGACCGATCATTACCGAGAATGGCAATATGATCCTAGACGTATGGATGGATCATATCCCTGAAAATACAGAATCCACCCTCAAGTCGATTACAGGCGTACTTGAGAGTGGACTCTTTATGAACTATAAGGTAGAAGTACTGGGACTTACTTCATGAATCCTTGTTGTTTCAATACCTTTAAGAGCACCTCAGAGAAATACTCATTATTCTTCCTCGTATAGCGTACGTCCGTAAAGACTTGCGCCAGAGTCTCCTTATCATTTTCCCTCACGAACTGCTTATTTGCCTCTAATGCCTCTTTCTCGGCGTACAAGGCATCGATGGAAGCCGGGGTAAAGTCCGTATAAGTCTCGCTTTGCACCACAGCCGCCAAGGGTAAACGCTCTACTTGAGCGGGTATAGGCTCTGCCGGATAACCCACCGTAACCGTAACGATCGGGACAACCAGGCGGGGAAGAGAAAGCGCCTCGATGATCTGGTCCGCATTATAAGCCGTCGTACCCAGATAGCAAATGCCTAAGCCTTTTTCCTCCGCGGCGTCGCAGAAACTCTGGGCGAACAACATCGCGTCTATCGTCGAAGCGATAAACGTTTGTAAATTGTCGAATCCGGCCTCCGCTTTCCTACACTCCGCCCATTTCACGAAACGGTTCGCGTCCGCGCAAAAAGTAAGTACCACCGGCGCTCCCGTAATCATCGGCTGGTTAAAATGAGCCGGAGCCAGTCTCTCCTTGTTAGCGGCGTCACGGGTAACCACGACACTATACAATTGCATATTCCCTGTATTCGAGGCACGAGTCGCCACTTCCAATAATTCATTCAACAAAGACTCCGGGATATCCTGATCCGTATATTTACGGATGCTTCTTCTATTCTTCATGCATTCTAACATAGCAATCCTATTTTAAATTCTCAATAACAAAATCCTAATATCCATGCCGGCATACGGTTAAACACGCTCTTCGGTAATCCGTAGACAGCCGCGTAAGCGTCGGGTACGAAGCGGAGGCGATCATAGCCCCTTAAAGGATCACCTACGGCGAAGATATATTTACCACCGATCAAGAAATCTCCGTTCTCCATGAGTTCCACGTCGGCCACGCAACGCATCTGGCTTAAGAAATAGGTTTCACACATCAATTGCCGATTCTCCTTGTTCCCGAAAAAAGAGATCATCAAATTGGTATCCCCCATAAAGACTTTCTGCTTGGCCAGAGAGATTCCCTGTTGGTCAGCCGAGTAATAAATAAGCCTCATAGCATGGAAGCGACGCAACAGGTTATCGCTTTGCAAACGAAGCATATTTATCTGATGGGTTACATCAATCGATTTCGGGCGTAAAGGTGCCGACTCTGCCACCATCATAGCATATTTTTGAGCCCGCTCCACATTACTTCTCGAAATAGATACCACCGAAGGCAAATCCCGGCAAATCTCTTTCCGCACTAATTCTTGCAGACGGAAATAATAAGTATCCGGGCCTTGCCCATAAAAAGGATAGCATCCATGTTTCAGGTAGTTCCGGAAAACCGGCACGATATTCATCTTGGCATTGATCTCCTTCACCAGATCATGATGGTTCGCTAAGATATCCTCCAACGGAATGGGGGCTTTATCCAGAATGCTTTCATGAGAAAGAAATTCACGGAATGACATCGGATGCATGGTATAAAAAGCGACCTTATGCCTTAACCCGTTCCGCACCTCTGCCTGCGAGTACAAAGAAGTGGTAGCGAAAACAATCTTTAACGCAGGGTTGACATCCAATAAAACAGAAACCTCTTCCATCCAGCCCGAATATAAATGGATCTCATCCAAAAACAAGTAGTGCCCCCCGGCTTGCAGGAACTCCTTAACCGCATCGGTCAATGAATGTGTTTCAAACCAGAAATCATCCAAATTCACATATAGAGCCTCCCGTGAATCTTTAAATTTCAACTTAATATGCTGTAACAACAAGGTAGTCTTACCTACCCCTCGAGAGCCGAAGATACCGATCAACCGGTCCTCCCACTCTATCCGTGCATGCAAATAACGCAGGAATTTACAATTTATTCCCTTCAACAATAGCTGATGATTCCGCTGAAGCAAGTCCATATACAAATCTGTTTTACGCGAATATAAAAAATGTTCCGTGTTTTTCGTACCTTTGTCAACACTAAACCAATAAAAAGATGAATACATCCAAAGTCTACTTTACAAATTTGCGCACGACCCCCAGCAGCAACCTGCTGGACAAGATGGAACGTCTGGTAAAACGTGCCGGTATCGCTAATATCGACTTCAAAAATCAATTTGTAGCCATCAAGATTCACTTTGGCGAACCAGGGAATTTGGCTTATATCCGTCCTAATTACGCCGCCCGCCTGGTAAGCCTGCTACGTGAATTAGGTGCGAAACCGTTCCTTACCGATTGTAACACCTTGTATTCGGGCCGCCGATCGAATGCCGTAGATCACCTGCAAAGCGCCATGGAAAATGGGTTCAATCCCATGTCCGCCGGTTGCAACGTTATCATCGCCGATGGCGTGAAAGGTACGGACTACCGGGAAATCGAGATCGACGGGCAATATTGCAAGGCCCCGAAGATCGGCGCCGCTATCGCCGATGCCGATATCATCATTTCCATGAATCATTTCAAAGGTCACGAGCAAGCCGGTTTCGGCGGCGCGCTGAAAAACCTCGGGATGGGATGCGCCAGCGTAGGCGGTAAACTGGAATTACATTGCGCCTCACAACCGCGTATCGATACGGAGGCTTGTAAAGGCTGTAACATCTGTGTAAAGCACTGTGCTCACGATGCCATCCATTTAAATAACAACCGAAAGGCCGAAATTGATTACGAGCGTTGCGTAGGTTGCGGACAATGTGTGGCTCTTTGCCAGTACGACGGTGCCGTAATGGGCGAAGGTGATACTTCCGAGCGATTGAATTACAAGATCGACGAGTACACGAAAGCCGTATTATCAGACAAGCCCCATTTCCATGTTAGTTTTATCATGAACGTATCTCCGGAATGCGATTGCTGGAACCATAACGATGCCGCCATCATCCCAGATTTGGGTATCGCCGCCTCTTTCGATCCGGTGGCTTTGGATAAGGCTTGCGCCGATATGGTTATCAACGCTCCTATCATCGGAGGTAATAAATTAGCAGAGGCTCATCCTCACGAACACCTTGAGGGAGAGGATAAATTCCATTTGATTCATCCGGATACGAACTGGCAAGCCGGCCTACGTTATGCGGAGGAAATCGGACTGGGTTCTCAAACGTATGAATTAATAACAGTTTAATAGACGGAATGAGTACAATTTGCGCTATATCTACAGCTCCGGGAGTAGGAGGAATCGCAGTGATCCGTGTCTCCGGACCGGATGCTTTCAGGATTTGTGATCAGATATTCCGGCCGAAGAAGGCAGGTAAGAGTTTATCTACCCAAAAGGCTTATACCTTAACGTATGGTTCTGTCATCGGCAACGATGACGAAACCATAGATGAGGTAATCGCCGCTGTTTTCCGTGCCCCCCATTCTTTCACAGGGGAAGACACGGTGGAAATTACCTGCCATGGCTCGACATATATCCAACAACAAATCCTGCAATCCCTTATCTCCTGCGGATGCCGTATAGCGCAACCGGGTGAATATACGCAACGTGCTTTCATGAATGGCAAGATGGACCTTAGCCAAGCGGAAGCCGTTGCGGATTTAATCGCCTCTACCTCGGCCGGCCAACATCGTTTGGCTCTAAGCCAGATGCGAGGTGGTTTCAGCAAGGAACTCGCCGAACTTCGGAACCAACTGCTCCATTTCACCTCACTCATGGAACTGGAACTGGATTTCAGTGACCATGAGGAATTGGAGTTCGCCGACCGCAGCGAGCTTCGTACGCTTGCGGATCATATCGAACAGGTCATCTCCAAACTCGCCCAATCTTTCAGTGTAGGTAACGCTATCAAAAACGGTATTCCCGTCGCTATCATCGGTGAGACGAACGCTGGCAAATCTACTTTACTAAACGCCCTATTGAACGAGGATAAAGCGATTGTCAGCGACATCCATGGCACGACCCGTGATGTTATAGAGGACACGATCAACATCAACGGCCAGCTCTTCCGTTTCATCGACACCGCCGGTATCCGTGAAACAAGCGATACGATCGAAGCTCTCGGTATTGAACGTAGTTTCAAGGCGCTAGACCAAGCGCAAATCGTCATCCTCATGTACGACTTAACCCGTGACCTGAAAGATTTCGAAGCTTTCTATCAAGAAATAGCTCCGAGATTAGCGAATAAGTCTGTTATCTTAGCGATGAACAAATGCGATGTATTACCCGCATCCTCTCTCCCAGCCTTCTCTTTCCCCACCGAAGGCTGGCATCAAATCGCTATTTCCGCCAAGGGCAAGCTACATATCGCAGAGCTACAGCAACTCCTCACGGAAGTCTCTTCCATCCCCAACCTCCACCAAAGCGACATCATCGTAACAAATGCCCGCCACTTCGAGGCACTTACGCATGCGTTGGGAGCTATACAGAGAGTACAAGAAGGCTTAAACTCCGGCCTTTCCGGGGATTTCATCTCGCAAGATTTACGAGAGTGTATATTCCATTTATCAGATATCGTAGGAGAGGTTACGACGGATCAAGTACTGCAAAATATATTTCAGCATTTTTGCATCGGAAAGTGAAGCCCGATTTTGCTACTGAAAACAAGGTCTAAAAAAGCACCTATAAAAAGACAATAAAACCGTTTATTAATAACGACTTACAGAGATAGCAGATACTTATTAAATATTTGCTATCTTTTCTTTTGCTTATCCCTTTTTTATTGTATTTTTGTTACTGGTTTGTTACTCGACACAAAATGAGTAACAGAAGTAACAAAAAAATGGGTAACAATAAAGAGTATGACAGTAGCAAAACAAAAAGCCTCATCAAAGGCAAAGAAAGCACCAGTAACGCTAAGGGAAAAAACTTTGGCTAATGGTAACAAAAGCCTGTATCTGGATATATACAGGGATGGGAAACGGGAATATGAGTTTTTGAAACTCTATCTTATCAATGCAAGAACACCATTAGAACGGGAACAGAACCGCCAAACATTGGCTACCGCCCAAGCTATCAAAGCCAAAAGGCAGATAGAAATACAAAACGGTGAATATGGGTTTATCAGTCAATTTAAAATAGACACCCCATTTCTGGAGTATTACAGAAAGATGTGTGAAGATAGACACGGCAACAAAGAAAGTAGGGGAAATTGGGGTAACTGGTTTAGTTGCTTAAAACACCTTGAAAGATACTGCACCGAGAAAACCACATTTAAAGACATTACCCCTGATTGGGTTGAGGGTTTTAAAGATTACTTAGATAATGCAGCAAAAGACGCTTACAAAAGGAGAAACAACAGTTTGGCAGAAGCAAAACCACTTTCCCAAAATTCCAAAGTATCTTATTTCAATAAACTAAGAGCCTGTATAAACCAAGCCTTTGAAGATAGGATAATACCGATTAATCCGCTAAGAGGAATAGAGGGCTTTAAACCCGATGAAACAGAAAGGGTATATCTTACTTTGGATGAAGTGAAGAAATTGTCTAAAACAGATTGCAAATACCCTGTATTAAAGCGTGCTTTCCTATTTTCCTGTTTAACTGGATTAAGAAAAAGTGATATAGAAAAGTTAGTTTGGGGTGAAGTACAAAAATTTGGCGAGTTCACCAGAATAGTGTTTAAACAGAAAAAAACAGGCGGGCAGGAGTATTTAGACATAAACAAGCAGGCAGAGGAATATTTAGGAAAACAAAGCAAAGCCGATGAAAGGGTATTTGCTGGATTTAGCTATAATTCCCAGACGCTTTTAGAGTTGAAACGGTGGTGTATGTTAGCAGGGATAACCAAAGATGTAACCTTTCATAGCGGGCGGCATACATTTGCCGTTGTTATGCTCGATTTAGGCGCTGATATATATACAGTTTCCAAGCTGTTAGGACATAAAGAACTATCCACTACACAAATTTATGCAAAGGTATTGGATAAAAAGAAGCAGGAAGCGGTAAACCTCATCCCAGATATTAATATTTAAAACAGGTAACATCATGGCTAAGAAAAAACAAGAAGAAAGAAATATAGCAGATTTGATAAATTCTGGAGAGATTAAAAACCTTGCTGATATTAACTGGAGAAAAGAAACTCACAGTTGGAGAAATGAAATTGCAAAAGAAATTATAGAAAACATAAACGATAATACATTGAAACCTGCAATAATTGATGTGATGCTTTCAGAATGGAGATTTAATCGTGATGAGCTTGTTACTGGCTTGGGATTTGATATGAATTTTTGTGATTTTCTGGAGGGATTAAAACGACACATACAAAATTATGGCCGCTTCAATATTGAAACCATTAAGAGCCATCAAACAAAAGAACTAAACCAGATAAAAAAAGACATTGAACGTTTAAAGAAAGAAGTTTTTACTCTTCCAAAAGAATTAGATACCGTCAAAACTAAGAATTTATTTAAAAAGGCTATTGCAGCGGGTGTGTGTGATGATACCTACAAATGGCTTAAATCTAAAGCCCTATTAGCCTATTTTGCTGATAAGGTTAGTGAGTATTTGAATTTAGGAAAGGGAGAATATGACGGCAAAACAAAAACCTCATGGAAACCGTTTGAAACCTTATTTAGTATTAGTGGGCTATCTGGAGCAAAGCGGGATTATCAGAAAACAGGAACTTTACCCGATGGTTATAGTGATGTAGATAAACTGTTTGAGTAGTCAATAGCAATATAATATAGCACCCCTATATGTGCCCTATGTGGGTATCATATAGGGGCTTTTTCTTTCCTTTCTTGCTGATATTTGCAATGTCATTACAACGGTAATAGTTGGTAATACCGTTTTTGATGTGCAAATAGTCTGTATCGACCAACATACAGAATTAAAGCACAACTCCATAAATAATAAAACTATGGAGCAGGATATTTTAAACAGATTGGAAGCGATAGAGCGATACAGCCTATTAGCTGCAAAGAATGTACTTTGTTTTGAAGATGTGGCACTACTTACAGGATTTAGTAAAAGCCACCTATATAAACTGACTTGTAGCCACCAAATACCACACTACAAGCCCAACGGCAAACAAATATACTTTGACCGTGCAGAGGTTGAGGCGTGGATGAAGCAGAACCGAGTAGCAACTACACAAGAAACCGACCAGAAAGCAACTACTTATGTAGTAACTGGACGTATGCAGAAAGGAGGCTTAAAATGATTACTCCAAATATCTGTTATTATGCTAAGATGGTATATGATACCAACAGCAAGAAAACCCCTAAATATGTGATTACAGCCCAAGCGGGTTACTATCCACCTATGGAGCAAATAAAAGGCAGGAACGGGCTTATTTCTATGTATCTGATGGAGAAGCTGAAAGAGGGGGCAAATGTACCGTCTATGAGATTACAGGCTAAAGACAGCCTCAATTTTACAGGCTTGAAAGAATATTTTGTAGATGGGCGGTTAAGCGGCTTTGCTTATGGTTATCCTTTGACTGATAAAACATATAGCAGCAAGAAGAAAGAGAACCCGTTCTATGAATACAAAGATGATGGCTACCTTTTCATAGTTCACCAAGACAGGAACGCTAATACAGCTCCAGAACAAATAAGACCAACTGTTATAGAGTTGATAGTATTGGACGGTGCAAAAGTCCTAATTTCTTCATACTGTAAACAGCTTATGATGGGTGGTTTTAATGAGGCTATAAAGTCTTTGAGGGAACAGGCAAAACAGGTAGATGCCTTATAATAATATGTAGTTTGTACCCAAATTTTGGTAACAATGTATGATAAGTTGAAATTATGGGCGGCAAGAACCAGAGCAACCCCAGATGTAAGCAAGTTTCTGGATAGAGCAAAAGACCAGATAGACCATGCTACAGGCGAGGTTTGCACCTTTGGCAGTATGGAGGGCTTGAAAGTGTCTATCTACACAGGTGGAATATCAATAATAGGAAGTTTGGCAAAGTACCTCTATCCTAACAATATTTACCCACTGGATAGACACACCACAGCCCAAGCAATAGAAAAGCTATCAGACAGCCTACATATTAGTGTAGATGATGCAAAAGTTACAGGTTTGGAGTTTGGAACACAGTTTGTAATGGCACACCCAGTAGAAAACTATCTTTCAAAGTTGGGCGATATGCCAAAGTTACTAAGGTATCACTTTGATATAGGCACACTATACTATAAGCCTAAAGGGAAACAACAACCCAAAGTTTTTGCTTTCTATGATAAAAAAGCCGATGCAGTAGCTAAAGATATGGCTTTACCTGTTGGCTTTGATGAGGCTAACTTACTAAAGTATGAAATGAGGATAAACGGGCGGTTGCCTCAACAGTTGGGAGTACCAGAGGTTACAGCAGCCACCCTATCAGAAAAGCCCTTTTATCGGCTGATGGTGAAGCGATACCAAGAAAGTTATTTTGCAATATCAAAGAATAACCAAATAAAAACTGATGTTATGGATGAGATTAAGACCGTTTCAGATGCTTTTGATGTCTTTGTAGCCCGATTGATAAGCCAAAGCGACCAAACACAAATAGCGGGCTTTCTGGAAGAATTGAAAGAGGCTAAAGTATTTGATGATAGAAAATGCTACTCCAGATTAAAAAAGAAGATACAGGAAGTTGCCACAAAAGCAGGTGTAACAGTGTCCGATGAATTAATAAAAGAGTTGGATGATGAGATAAAGAACATAGGTGCTTATATGTAGCGATGTTCTTATAATAAGGTGTAGTTTGTTACCAAAATCTGGTAACATTAATCTAAAGTAGAACGATATAGATTTTAGACAAATGAGTAGAAAGAAAGGAAGTGAGAAAACAGGCGGGCGGGTTGCTGGTACACCCAACAAAGTGACAAGCGACCTAAAAACGTGGGTTGCCTCTATTCTGGATAATGGTAGGGATAAGTTTGTAGAAAGTCTGGATAAGTTAGAACCAACTGAATATATAAGAGTGTTCACAGGCTTACTAAACTATGCTTTACCCAAGCAAGCCCCCACTACTCCAGATGATGTATTGAGAAAAGAAAAAGAAATGATGCAAGAACTGTTATTAGGTTTACCAGAAGAGGCGATAGACCGAGTAGCCAAGCGATTGCAAGAACTTCAAAAGAAAGAAGAAGATGAAAATAAAAGTGAATAGTAAAGACGTGTTAGAGATAGCTAAAGCCCTTAAATGTGGATGGCTTGACACTTCCAAGATAGAAAGTTTCAAAACTCTATTAGAGGGGTATCACCCACACAAGGAAATAAAGCGGGAAGAACTTAACTATTATCTGGATTGTCTGTATAAAGGTTGGGGTTACACCCCTACTAATATGGAAGTAGTAAATGAAACGATGTTAGAGGGGCTACCCGATGAACTATTAGAGAAATGGGAAAAGCATATAGAAAGCAATAGTGTGTACAGAAGAATAGTAAAAGAGGCTTTCTTTGGGTTGGTTGCTGTTAAGGCATTGGGCGGTAAGTTTGAAGATTTGAACCCAGATTTTGAACCAGATTTTAGCTTTATGGAGGGAGAACCGCCAACGTTCATATAACAGGCAAAATCAAGCGTTAAACAAGCGTTGCAACAATGCACCACAACGGGAGAAAACAACGGGGAAACGGCAAGAAAACGGCTATATCGAGGCTGTAATCTGAACTCTGTCCAAAAACAATTACCTTTGTATTATGGATAGAAATAGTCAAGAGTATCAGTTAATGCGCGACAAGGCATTATCACAACTGCGTAGTGGAGAGTCCCTGACAGGC
>JAQVCX010000073.1 GCA_028689545.1 Parabacteroides sp. | reverse complement strand
CTCGTAAACGGACTACGATTGTGCTATTCGGGCGTACATTCGGGTTGGTAGCTTATTTGCTGAACGGTATATTGGCTGTCTTGATCGCTCTTCCTTTATTGATGGATGCTTCGCCTTGGATCGTTTGTTTATTCGCGGCTTTTAGTGTGCTGTTTGCCGCCACCTGGTTGGAGATGAAACAGTATCACGGCCGTGAGCTTAATAAGACTTTAGGGCATACGGCACGGAATGTGTTTATCTATGCCGTATTGCTTTCACTCGTATTGTTAGTTGCTTCTTAAGACATGCCGTGCCTTGAACAAGCGTTTGGCCTCATGGAGGCTTTTCTGTATGTATTTGGACAGGATGATCAATGTCACCGCTACGATAATCAGTAAGATTCCCAAAGCGAGGTGAGGGGTGAAAGGCTCTCCGAAGACTAGAACTCCTACGCAGACGGCTGTCACCGGCTCTGTCGCTCCCAGTACGGAAGTCAGGGTGGAACCGATATGGTGCACGGCTTGTACCAATGTAATGTTGGATACTACGGTTGGTAAAAAAGCTAATAAGACTAGGTTGATAAAAGAGGGCAGGTCTGGAATGGGTTGGATCCCTGTTCCTGCCTGCGCTTTTATGAAAAATAAAGAGGTGCTGACGATAAATACATAGAACGTAAGTTTTCGTCCCGGCATATCATGTACCCTTGATTTATTGACGGTCACGATATAGAGGGCATAAGCGACAGCGGAAAGTAATACGATGATCACGCCTAACCCGTTTAATCGCAACTCTCCTCCATCGATTGATAGGCGGGCTACTCCGCAAATAGCGAGTCCGATCGCCAAAAGCGTGATCCATGACGTCTTTTCTTTGAATACAAACAGCATGAAAAGGGTCACGAATATCGGATAGGTGAAATGTAGGGTTGTCGCGATTCCTGCCGCCATGAAATTATATCCCCAAAACAGGAACATGGCCGAACCCGTATAGAAAGCACCCAATAAAATCAATATCGGCAGGTTTCGCGTCTCTGTCTTGAAAGACTCCTTTTTCGCCAGGAGCATACCCGATAAGGCGAGGGCTGCGAATAAGAAACGATAGAACAAGATCGAATCGAACCGCATGCCCTTCTCCATAAGAGGCAACGTAAACAAAGGGATCAGACCGAACGTAACGGATGTCGCTATTCCATAAGCGAAACCTTTTAGATTATTATTCATATTACAACAATAATCCGGCCGCGACTTCCTCCGCAACCGCATCCCCCTTCAATACAGATACCAGAGCCAGGCCGAAATTGAATACCAAGCCCGGTCCTCTGCCTGTTACCACGTTTCCATCTATCTCTACAGCCTCGCCTGTTACGGTGGCACCAATCAATTTCGGCTCGAACCCGGGATAGCAAGTCGCTTTACGGCCTTTTAATAAGCCAAGACCACCCAATACCATCGGCGCGGCGCAGATAGCGGCTACGATACCTCCTTGGCGGTATTGTTGCAATAAGGCCTCTTTCACTGCCTCAGACCCGTTTAGGTTGGATGCTCCGGGCATACCTCCCGGTAAGATCAAGGCATCTATACCCGAGAAGTCGGTCTCGGAAAGTAGGGCGTCTGCCCTGTATTCCATATGGTGGGCACCCGTCACTTTACGGTCGTCGGTGATGGAGACTGTTTTCGTGTCTATACCTCCGCGACGCAAAATGTCTACGGTTCCCGTGGCTTCCATTTCCTCGAAGCCATTCGCTAAGAATACGATCGCTTTCTTCATAAGATTCAATTATTTAAATTTGTACACGTAAGTAATAGTACCACTCTGGTTATTAGCGCCGCTGATGCTGTTGAACTTCGCCTTTCGAGCCGCGCTCAAAGCGCTTTTACGCATGGAGGCGTTGTCGATATTTGTTCCCCGGCCTACCTCGGCAAATATAACGTTGCCTTTCGGATCTACGGTTATATTGATAACAATACGACCTTCTTCTTGGATCGTGTAAGCGGGGCGGGGGAGGCCTCCGGAGCCGATTGAGCGTCCATTCAGATTGAATGATCCATAACCGCCTACGCCCTCGTTCGCCCCGTGATCGGAGTTACCGAACGGACTTCCTTGATTACCGGTTCCGCTTTCCGCATCGCCTTGGCTGTTACCCTCGGCGCTACCCATGCCAAAAGCGCCGGCCACCTTGTTGCTGATGGCTTGTTCCTTCTTGCGTCGCTCGTCGGCCAGACGTTTCTTCTCGGCTTCTTCCCGGCGGATACGTTCTTTTGCCTCCTCTTCTTTCCGTTTCTTCTCGGTCTCTTGCTTCTTGCGTTTCTCTTCCTCTTTCTTCTTCTTAGCGTCCTCAAGGGCTACGCTTTCCTCGATATCCTGAGTGATGAGCTCCTGCTTGGGCGTTTCCACTTTCGGCTCCGGTACGGGAGGCGGCGGAGTGGTCGTTTCCTGAGGCGGTTCTTGCCCCGTATACTTGGGCTCGAACATTCCGGCGGCGGCATCTACGTTCCCGAAGTTAACGAGTACACCCCCGTCTTCATCCGGTACCTCGGTTTTCAATACGGTAAACCAAAGTATCAGCAGAATGACGCCGTGAAAAGCAACGGTACCGATCAAACTGTATATGTCATCCTTATTCAGTCTCATATCTGTTATTTCTGCGGACGGGTGGCAAGCACCATCTTGAATTTATTCTCGTTCGCTATATTCAGTATTTTTACAATTTCTTTGTAAGGCACAGTCTCGTCGGCATATAAGGCGACGAACATCTCCGGTTCCTTTGCGTAGCTGTCTTGCAAGAAAGGCGTGATCTCGTCGAATGAGACCTGCACCTCTTTTTGCCTTCCAAATGCCACGTAGTAATTCAAGCTCGCGTCTATCGTTACCCTCGTAAGAGGTTTCGCCGCTGTCTGCTTTTGCGCTTGCGGCAAGGTGACCTTGATGGCGTTCGGGATTACTACGGTAGAGGTAACCATGAAGAAGATCAGCAAGAGGAATATGACATCGGTCATAGAGGCCATGCTGAACGCTTCGTTTACCTTTGTTCTTCTTTTTAGAGCCATAATATTAATCAGCCGGTTCGTTTAATAAATCCATAAATTCCATCGTACGAGCCTCCATCTTGTTCACGACGTTGTCTACCTGAGATACCAGATAGTTGTATGCGAACAAGGTGATAATACCAACGACCAGACCGCCGACGGTTGTCACCAAGGCCTCATAGATACCGCCGGACAATAAAGAGACATCCACGTTGGTACCTGCGTTTGCCATATCGAAGAAGGCACGTACCATACCGGTTACCGTTCCAAGGAAACCCAGCATGGGAGCGCCGGCGGCGGTCGTCGCGATCAGAGGGAAACCTTTCTCCAGCTTGGCGATCTCCAGATTACCTACATTCTCGATCGCCACGAGCACATCGTTCATCGGACGGCCCAAACGGGTAATACCTTTCTCGATCATACGGGCGGAAGGCGTGTTGGTGCTCCGGCATAAATTGAGAGCCGAGTCCACTTTGCCCTCATGGATATAGTCCTTGATACGATTCATGAACGTCTCGTCCTCTTTTCCCGCATGGCGGATGACGATCAGGCGTTGCACGAAAATATAGATAGCCATCAGAGAGAGCAGTAACAATACCACCATAATCCACCCCCCCTTAAAGGCAAGGTCTATCACATTGATTTCCGCTTCCGTGGGAACGGTAACTGCCGTCAAATCCGGCATTTGATCTGCCGCCTGAGAGCCCACGGCCTGTAGTGAAAGTAAAATACTCATCTTTGTTATTTATGATTTATAATTTATAATTTACAAACTATCAACTATCAACTATCAACTGTCAACTGTCAACTATCAACTATTCAAGCACGCCTTGTATAAAGCGATCGTCTCTTGCAAACCATGATAGAGCGCGTCACAAATCAAGGCATGGCCGATAGAGACTTCCTCCAGCCAAGGGATATTCTTGCTGAAGAAAGCTAGGTTCTCCAGGCTCAAGTCGTGTCCGGCATTTACGCCTAATCCTAAGTTCTTAGCTAATTGCGCGGCCTCGATAAAGGGAGCGATCGCTTTGTCACGATCTTCCGGGTAAAAGGTCGCGTACGGTTCCGTATATAACTCAATACGATCCGTGCCTGTTTTAGCCGCTAGCTCGATATTCGCCAAGTCTGTCCCGACGAAGAGGGATGTACGGATTCCTTGTGAGGTAAAGGTGTCTACTAATTCACTTAGGAAATTGAATTTCTCCTTTACGTTCCAGCCCGCGTTCGACGTGATGGCATCCGGAGCGTCCGGAACCAATGTCACTTGGGTCGGTTTCACCTTCAATACCAAGTCGATGAATTTATCACAAGGATAGCCTTCTATATTAAATTCTGTCCGGATAAGAGGTTTTAGTCCATAAACATCGCTATAGCGGATGTGTCGTTCGTCCGGACGGGGATGAACCGTAATTCCTTGTGCCCCGAATAATTCACAGTCTTGTGCTACTTTAAGCACGTTTGGCATATTGCCACCTCTTGCGTTACGAATGGTAGCGACCTTGTTAATGTTTACACTTAAATTTGTCATTGTATATCGTATATCTTTTTTCTTTCATTACATTTGCACAAAAGTATCGGCAAATTTAGCAGGATTTAGGGAATTAACAGAATAATGTTGGTGAAAGATTTCATAACAAAGGAGATTCCGGTGTTAAAAAGTTTTGACACAGCGGAATATGCGTTGGCGTTAATGGAGGATTTTAAACTCAAGCATCTTCCGCTATTGAGTGATAGCGTATACCAGTGTTTGGTGTCGGAAAAAGACTTGTTGGCGATGCCGGATCCTTCGGCTATGATCGGCGAGCCGTATTTATTCGCTCCGGCGATTTCGGAAAACGGACATTTACATGAGGCGTTGGCGATGATAACCCGGTATGGGTTGAGCCTGTTGCCCGTGGTTTCCGCGGATGGGACTTACTTGGGTGCCATTACCCGGGATCGTTTGGTGGACGCTTTATCCGAGTTATGTAACGCGGAGGCCGCTGGAGGCGTGATCGTTTTGGAAATGATGCCACAGGATTATTCTTTAACGGATATCGCCCGTTTGGTAGAGGCGAACAACGCCCATGTCCTTAATTTGCTATCTCATCTTGATAAAGATACGGGCCGTCTGCTTATAACCCTTAAGATCGATTTGGAAGATGCCTCGCCCGTGATCCGTAGTCTTGAGCGTTTCAATTATACCGTGCTTTACCATTTTATGGAGAAGGGGATGGTGGATGACATGTTGCGGCAGCGGATGAATGAGTTATTACATTATATGAATATGTAAAGCAAGGAGCGTAGAATGAAAGTCGGAATATTTGGAAGTGAATATCAGGTGGAGAGACAGAGCCTGATAAAACGCCTGTTTGAGAAGCTCCGTGAGCAAGAGGCTGAGATCTATGTGGACAGTCCTTTTTATACGTTCCTTACCGATGCTTTTGGCTTCGAGCCGGTGGTGAGCGGGCTGTTGGTGGGTGATGAGTTCGATCTGGATATAGCGCTTAGCGTGGGGGGAGACGGTACGTTTCTTCGTACGGCGGCTCGGGTGAATAAACAGGATATTCCTATTTTAGGTATCAATACCGGGCGGCTGGGCTTCCTCGCGGATGTCAGCCGTAACGAGATTGAGGATACGTTGGATGAGATTTTCAAGAATTACTATAAGGTAGAGGAACGGACCCTCTTACGTTTATATACGGAAGACCGCGCGTTTCGCGGGTATAATTATGCGCTCAACGAGATCGCCGTGCTGAAGCGCGATAGCTCCTCGATGATTACGATTCATACCTTCTTGAATGAGGAATATCTGACTTCTTATCAGGCGGATGGTTTGGTGGTGGCTACACCTACCGGTTCCACGGCCTATTCGATGAGCGTGAACGGGCCGATTATCGTGCCGCAAAGTAATAGCATAGTCTTAAGCCCGGTAGCTCCGCATTCCTTGAACGTGCGTCCGTTGGTGATTCCGGATTCGGATATAATAACGCTTCGGGTGGAGAGCCGGAATAAATATTTCCTGATCTCTTTGGATGGGCGATCGGAAATATTCCCGGCGGGTATCGAGTTGAAGATGAGCAAGGCCGATTATACGACGAAAGTCATCAAGCGCTATAACCATACTTTTTATCAGACGCTTCGGGAAAAATTAATGTGGGGGGCCGATGTACGAATGAAATAGGGCAATCTTGTTAACAACATATGTTTTAGAACAGGTTTTTGTTAAATCGAGTTAAGGAAATGAGATTTGCAAATAAAACATTATGCTACATAACATAAAAACGCCTATATTTGCACTGTGTTTTTCATGGTATTAGATTTAAGGTTAACAATTGAGATTGGCTGTCCGTGATGGATAGCCTTTTTTTTTCTCAAAAAATCAGAACCATGCGATTCTAGGAGTGTAGCTGAAGTTTTTTTCGTAATTTTACGCTCCGTATTGTAATACTAGATCCTATATTTAAGCGTATGAAAAGAGTATTCTGTCCAAAATGTGATAATCAGTTGTCTTTTGACGAGACCAAATATTCGGAGGGGAAGGTGTTAGCCTTCGTTTGTCCGCAGTGTGGAGCGCAATTTAAGATTAAATTGGGGCGAAAGGTGGTGAAGACGGCTACCGGTGAGGAAAAAGAGGTGAAGGAGCCGGATTTCTCTTGTGGTTATATTACGGTTATCGAGAATGGTTTTGCCTTTAAGCAAGACTTCCCGTTGGTGATGGGCGATAATGTGATCGGTCGCCGTAATAAGGATACCGAAGGAGTGGAGGTCCCTATTATCACGAGCGATCCGAGTATGGGGCGTAAGCATTGCGTGATCCATGTAAAGAAAGACGCGGATGACAGGTTCGTGTATCTGGTGCGTGACTTTCCTAGCTTGACCGGGACTTTTGTGAGAAATGTATTGGTCGGTAAAAAAGAGCAAGTGCGTATCGGGGAAGGGGCCATCGTGACGGTTGGTGCCACTACCTTTATATTACATTCGGCGAACGAGGGGGAAGAAGAGGAATAAATAGAAGAAAGTATGAGAAGAATTGTTCTGTTGATTACGATTTGTTGCCAAGTGTTTTTGGGGGCGGCGCAAAAGAAAGCTCCCAAATGGATGGAGAAGCAACGAAAGGCGGTGGTTACCGTCACTACTTATGGAATAGATAACCAGAAGAAAGCCTCCGGTACGGGATTTTTCATTACCGAGACCGGCGAGGCGTTGTCCGGCTATTCCTTGTTTAAGGACGCGGCGAGGGCTACGGTGACCGATGCCGACGGGAAAGAATATCCGGTAAGCCGCATCTTGGGGGCCGACGAATTATATGACGTGATCAAGTTCAAGGTAGAGGTATCGAAGAAAGCGGTGTTCGTGCCGATCGCCCGCGAGCCGATCGCGCGAGGAGCTGCCGCCTACCTGATGCCTTACTCTACCGGTAAGATCACGAAGTTCGGGGAAGGTCCGGTCTCGGAGGTCAGCAAGCTGAAAGATCCGTTCAGCTATTATAAATTGTCGATGGCGCTGGAGGGCGGGCAGGCGAACGCCCCTGTGTTGACGGCGGACGGCGAGGTGTTTGGCTTGGCGCAGGAAGACGCGTCGGGGAAGAAGGAAGATTCCTACGCGGTCTCGGCGGGATACGCGAATAGCCTGACGATCCAGTCGACGGACGCTTTTAATTCCACCTATAGCCGGATTGGTATCCAGAAGGCGTGGCCCTCGGAAGCGAGCCAGGCGCAGGTCTCCTTATACCTGATGGCAAGCTCGCAAGACCCGAAGACGTATCTGGCTACCTTGAATGATTTCATCGCCACTTTCCCCGATTCTCCCGACGGCTATTTGAGCCGTGCCAATCATTACGCTTACCACCGCGCGGACTTGGCTCCTACGGAGGCCGAGCGGATGGCTTATCTGGATAAGGCGCTGGAGGATGTAAACACGGCTTCCCGCTTCAGCCAGCGGAAAGGGGATGCCTGGTTCAACCGTGCCGAACTGATCTTCGGCGTGGCGGCTACGGATACGACCTTGAAGAAGGAGCCCTGGACCGTCGATGCCGCTGCCGAGGCGATACAAAAGGCGATCGGGGAGGAGGACCTGCCGGTCTATCGCCAGCTAGAAGGGGATATCCTTTTTTATAAAGGAGATTTCGAGCAAGCGTTCGACGATTATATGAAGGTGAACGATAGCGATATGGCATCCTCTACCTCTTGGTATTGGGCGGCGAAGGCGAAGGCGAATATCCGGGGCGCGAACTTCGGGGACATCATCGCCTTGCTGGATAGCGCCATCGCTAAATGCGGCAACCCGCCTACGAACGAGGCCGCTCCCTATGTCTTGGAACGGGTGGATCTCCGCTTGAAACTGATGCAATACAAGGAGGCCGTGGCAGATTATGATTTATACTACGATCTCTTGAAAGGACAGGTAGGCGACCGCTTCTTCTATTATCGCGAGCAAGCGAAGTTCCGCATGAACGATTTCCCCGGCGCCTTGGCCGACGTCCAAGCCGCTATCCGCTTGAATCCGGGTGATCCGACTTATCCGGCGGAGGAAGCGTCCGTATATATCCGTATGGAGAACTATGATCTGGCGTTGAAGAGCTTGGAGAACGCCCTGCGCATCGCTCCGGATTTCGCCTCTTGCTACCGTCTGCGAGGCATCTGCCACATCCGCCAGGGTAAGAAGGCGGAGGCGTGCGAGGCTTTCAATAAGGCGAAGGAGCTGGGCGATCCCGTCGTGGACAAATTAATAAAGGAACATTGTAAGTGACGGCGCATCCGGGCGGCTACACGTTTGTAGCCGCCCGGATGCAAGGCTCCGCTTACCCCTTGAAAGTATATACTTATGGGGATAAAGCCTAGAATTGCTCCGTTTGCTTCAGGATATAGAACTGGGCTAAGTCGCCCGTGATGGGTTGCTTCTGCTGGTCCAGCATTTTCAGTTGGCCTTCCTCTACCTTATAATACGTGATGTCTCCCCCCTCTTGTTCCGCCGTCAAGACGTTACCTTCCAGCGTGTAAGTTCCCTTATAATTAAAAACGCCCTCTTTCTCGTCTATATATTCCGAGCGGAGGGTAAAGGTCTTATCCATGTTCAATGTCAAGGTCGTCTTAATACCCGGCGAGCTGGCGGCCGGTAATGTTCCTTCGTAAACGCCACAGTAATCCAAGGAATTCTCCGCGTCGTGCATATCCGGTACTTGGGCGGTTTCCTGCTCGTCAGTCGTGACTGTTTGCGTGGCGTCCGCCTTTTTGTTGCCGCTACAGCTGGATAGGGCCGTGGCTATCGCTACTACTAATACATATTTTTTCATGTCATTCAATTGAATTATAAGTTATCGTTATTTAGAACCCGTTTTTATATCGTTTTGTTGCGAGCCTATATCCAAATAATAAGGATCTCGTCTGGGCTATATCTCGTGAAAAAGCGTTACCTTTGTGTTGTAAAACATAGATAACATTTTATTCGTAAGATTATGTCATTACCTAATGATCCGATGATGCTGTTCAGCTTTATCAATATGAAACTTCGTGACAATTATCCTTCCCTCGACGATTTATGCGAGGATTTGCAAGTGAACAAGAAATCCCTCCTTACAAAGCTTCAAGACGCAGGGTTTGAATACAGCCCGGAGCATAATAAGTTCTGGTGATAGGGTGTGTGTGATCTGGGCGCTATAAACCAATGAGATCCGCATCGTAAGTCAATGAGATCCGTACCTTAAGTCAATGGATTGCGCATGGTAATCCATTGACTTACGACGCGTAATCCAATGGATCGCATACCCCGGTCGAAAGGGTTGTCTCCATCAAGTCTTACTCGATATAGTTCTTCTCGATCCCTTTCCGGTCCGTGTACTTCGGGTACTTGAAAGCTGGTAGGCCGAGCGCCATGATGGCTTGTATCTTGCCGTCGATCCCGAGCGTCTTGGCGAGCGTGCCTTTTCCATCCTGCCGGATGGCGGTGAGCACGAAGCCCATATAGATCTGGCTTACCCCTAGCGATTGCGCCATCAAGGAAGCGTTCTGATAGGCGAGGTTCGCGTCCTCGCTCCCGAACCGGTTGGACTTCGGCGTGTGGATCAGCAGCAGGGCGGTGGCTTTCCGGAGAATCGGATCTTTACCCGCCTTGTGCTCCTCTTTCAACCGATCGAATACCGGCACGTATTTATAGACATCCTTCATGAACGGCTTGACGATACATTTCACGACGGGATTCAATAAGAGCTTCGCCAAGGAGTCGAACACGCCGATCGTATAATCACTCACTTGCCGTAGCTTTCGCGGATCGGTTATGATGGTGAACGAGAGGCTTTGGGAGTTTGTCGCCGTCGGCGCGCGATAGGCGGCCTCCACGATCTGGTCCAGCATCTCCCTGGGTACGGGCTTCGAGGTCAATGTCCGGTTGGAGCGGCGAGACTTGATCAGCAGCATCACCTGCTCCGGCGTAGGCATCTGGCCGTAATCGATCGTATGCGTTTTCTCCGGAGGAAATTCGCTGTGTAGCACGGAACCCGTCGGGCATACGTCCACGCAATGCCCGCAAGCGATGCAGCTTTCCACCCATACCAACCCTATGGCTTCCCCCGCTTTCTCTTGCGTGAATATATCCGAGGGGCATACCCGTACGCATTTCCCGCATTTGATACAACTATCTTGCTCTATGTTTAGTGTCATGCTTTTCTTCTTTTTAGTGAGTGAAATAAAAACTCCCGCAACCATCAAGATCGCGGGAGTCTATATATAAACAATTATTTTATTGTTTTTTCCCTGGTTACTTCGTCATGGCCTGCTCGATAGAAACAGCGATAGCCACCGTAGCGCCCACCATCGGGTTGTTACCCATACCCAAGAAGCCCATCATCTCAACGTGAGCGGGTACGGAAGAAGAACCGGCGAACTGAGCGTCGCCGTGCATACGGCCCATCGTATCTGTCATACCATAGGAAGCAGGACCTGCGCCCATGTTGTCCGGGTGCAACGTACGGCCCGTACCACCACCAGAAGCGACAGAGAAATACGGGTGACCATTCTCCATACATTCTTTCTTATAAGTACCGGCTACCGGGTGTTGGAAACGAGTAGGGTTCGTAGAGTTACCCGTGATAGAAACGTCTACACCTTCCTTACGCATGATAGCCACGCCCTCGCGAACGTCATCAGCGCCGTAGCACTTAACTTTCGCGCGCAGACCCTCAGAGTAAGCTTTCTCCTCGATAACGTTGACCTCGCCCGTCATGTAGTCGAACTGAGTCTGTACATACGTGAAACCGTTGATACGAGAGATGATCTTAGCGGCATCCTTACCTAAACCGTTCAAGATAACACGCAACGGCTCTTTACGAACCTTGTTTGCCATCTCGGCGATCTTGATAGCGCCCTCGGCTGCGGCGAACGACTCGTGTCCGGCCAAGAAAGCGAAACACTTAGTCTCCTCGCGAAGCAAGCGAGCGGCCAAGTTACCGTGGCCGATACCTACCTTACGATCTTCGGCTACAGAGCCGGCGATACAGAATGCCTGCAAACCGATACCGATAGCCTCGGCAGCCTCGGCAGCGTTCTTACAACCTTTCTTGATAGCGATGGCGGCACCTACTACGTAAGCCCAGCAAGCGTTCTCGAAACAGATTGGTTGAGTTTCCTTACACATTGTATAAGGGTCGATACCCTTGGCATCGCAGATAGCCTTTGCGTCTTCGATACCGTTGATACCATATTCGTTTAATACCGCGTTGATATGCTCAATACGACGGTCGTAACTTTCAAATAAAGCCATATTATTTTTTACTTTTTAAAATTCTTATTTACAAGGAATAAAGATATCAGAAAGTTGAAAACCAATACACCGCCACAGCAAGCCACGTAAAACGCCAGCCACGGTCTCTCCGGCTTCATCACGAAGTACGTGATAAGCGTAGCCACCGCCGTGATTATACCCAGCCCGATGAGGACACGTGTAATCGTTCTCTTATTCATTACGAGGATCGATATATTTTACAGCTTCTTTGAAACGACCGTAAGAGCCTTTCGCCTTTTCC
Source organism: Parabacteroides sp. (assembly GCA_028689545.1). Taxonomy (GTDB): domain Bacteria; phylum Bacteroidota; class Bacteroidia; order Bacteroidales; family Tannerellaceae; genus Parabacteroides. Next base: position 6,961 of record JAQVCX010000073.1, on the reverse strand, counting down.
AGCGCTTCGTTAGCGTCCATACCCTTCTTTACCATATCCATGAATTTGCCCAGGTGAACGAACTCATAACCGATTACTTCGTCGTCAGCGTCCAAGGCCATGCGTGTGCAATATCCCTCGGCCATCTCAAGGTAACGAGTACCCTTAGCTAATGTACCATACATCGTACCCACTTGGCTGCGTAAACCTTTACCAAGGTCTTCCAGGCCAGCGCCGATAGGCAGACCGTCCTCAGAGAAAGCGGACTGTGTACGACCGTAAACGATCTGCAGGAACAACTCGCGCATGGCGGTGTTGATAGCGTCGCAAACAAGGTCCGTGTTCAATGCTTCCAAAAGGGTTTTACCCGGAAGGATCTCAGAGGCCATAGCGGCGGAGTGAGTCATACCGGAACAACCGATTGTCTCTACAAGAGCCTCTTGGATGATTCCTTCTTTAACGTTTAATGTCAGCTTACATCCACCTTGTTTTGGCGCGCACCAACCGATACCGTGAGTCAAACCAGAGATGTCAGTGATCTGAGTTGCTCTAACCCACTTTCCTTCCTCAGGAATCGGAGCGCACTGGTGGTTAGCTCCCTTCTTTACAACACACATGTGTTGAACTTCATGTGAATAAATCATAATCGCTAATTTATTATATTAAAGTGTAATAAAACCTTATGCTAATTTTATCGTATATATCGCTTTCTCTAAAGATCGCACAAAGATAATTTTTTTAATTCAGCCATGCAAGAGGCGGGATTTGTTATTTATCGTTTGTTAGCTGTTGAAGGGCTTCTCCGTTAAGGAATATCTCGTAGGTGATCGGGCCTATCTTTTTCATCATAAGTCCTACGCCGCAGTATTTTTCCTGCGAGAGGCGGATCGCTTTCTCTATTTTGGCGGCGTCCTCGGTGTTTCCGTCGATATGGTAGATCATGTGGAACGCGGTATATACCATCGGGATCGTGTCCGAGGTCTCCGCTATTACGTCGATAGAGATTTTGTCGAAACGTACTCTCATTTTATGGAAAAGGGAGATTACGTCCATTGCGCTGCATCCAGCCAAGGAGACCAGCATTAAAGCCTTGGGACGGGGGCCTTCATTATTGCCCCCGTTCTCGGCTGTCGTGTCGATCGTGACCTTATGGCCGTCCAGCAAGGTCTCGAAAGTAGAGTCCTTTGTCCAGTTTAATGTGATTTGGGCGGGCATGTCGTATCGTGTTTATTTTAATATTTCTTGAAGTTTAGCGTCGATCTCCTCTCCATGCAAGTCTTTTGCGATGATCGTTCCGTCCTTATCCACCAATACGGTGTGAGGGATGCTATTTACTCCGTATAGTTGAGCGCCGGAGTTTTTCCAGCCCTGCAAATCGGAAAGCTGGCTCCAGGTGATACCCAAGTCCTTTACGCCCTTAGCCCAAGCCTCGGCCTTGCTGTCTAAAGAGATGCCTACGATCTCAAAACCTTTGTTCTTGTATTTCTTGTAAGCGGCTACCAAGTTCGGCATGTCGCGGCGGCACGGAGGGCACCAGCTTGCCCAGAAGTCGATCAATACGACATTTTTGCCATTGCCTACAAATTCGGATAAGTTGTGCGTCTTACCGCTCGGGTCGGCCATCTCGAAGTCCACGAACTTCTTGCCTACGGCTACGGTTTTCAGTACATCTAGGTGGGCGATGAGCTTATCGATGTTCGGGACGGCCTTGAAGGCGGAGTCCGCCTTGGCGATGACCTCATTTTGGGTAGCCTCGTCCAGGCTGTAGCGGAAATCGTACAATAACTTGGCGGCGGATTGCTTGGGCGTATTATTCAACAGGTAAGTCTTGACGGCATCGGCTACCTTTTGGTCGATCTCCTCGTATTTCTTCTCGGCGGCGCTTACTACTTCCTGATCCTCCGATTTCATATCGGCGGAAAGTTTCTCCTGGTCCGCGCGCAAGGTTTTCATTTGCGCTTGCAGGGCTTTTAATCCGTCATTCTCCGGTGTCCCGGAAACGGCAGAGGCGGCCTCGTCAAGAACGGCCTGTAATTTACCGTTCTCCAATACGAATGTGCTCATGAAAGGAGCGTTCTCGCCGGAAGCGGCACGTTGAGGCTCCACCACGCCCTCTGCGAAGGCGAGCGTGCGTAGGGCAGGGGTGGTCTGCGTTCCCTTGAACATGAACGTACCGTTCTGCACCAACGCGCTATCCATGGGAGCGGCATCTTGCGCGCCATATTCATACATGTAAACGTATTTGCCGTTTAGATCGGCGTTCGCTACCGTACCGGAGATCTCATAACCCGGTTTTTCGCTGCATGCAACAAGGAGCAGGGTTGATGCGGCAAGTGTTAGATACTTTTTCATTTTGTTTTCGTGTTATGTAAATAATCTATTATATGTATAGGATATTAACTTCGCAAATATACGAAGTCTTTTAAATTAATCACTTCCTTTTTCTGTGGAAGATCGCGAATCTCTATGTCTTTTCAATAAAAAAAACTATATTTGCACCGCTTTTGAACACGTATCAAATAATTTCTAAATAAATCAATTAAGAAATGACAAAGAGTGCATTACAAATCGCAAGAGCAGCTTACCAACCGAAGGTACCCGCTGCGTTGAAAGGTGCTGTGAAAGCCGTTGATGGCGAGTATACCCAATCAGTAGCCGATCAGGAAGAAATCAAGAACCTGTTTCCGAACACTTATGGAATGCCGATCGTTACATTCGAGAAGAGTAATGAGGCTAAGGCTATGCCTGCCATGAACGTAGGCGTGATCTTGTCCGGTGGACAGGCTCCCGGCGGACATAACGTGATCGCTGGTTTATTCGACGGCGTAAAGGCGCACAACGAGGATTCCCGTCTGTATGGTTTCATCTTGGGCCCGGGCGGTTTGATCGATCATAAATATATGGAACTGACGGCTGATATCATCGACGAGTACCGTAACACGGGCGGGTTCGATATGATCGGTTCCGGACGTACGAAATTAGAGACAAAAGAGCAATTCGATAAAGGCCTTCAAATCTTGAAGGAATTAGATATCAAGGCTTTGGTTATTATCGGTGGCGACGACTCCAACACGAACGCTTGCGTATTGGCCGAGTATTACAAGGCTATCGGCGCCGGCGTACAGGTAATCGGCTGCCCGAAGACGATCGACGGTGACTTGAAGAACGCCCAGATCGAGACCTCTTTTGGTTTCGACACGGCTTGCAAGGTGTATTCCGAGGTTATCGGTAATATCCAACGCGACTGTAACTCCGCCCAGAAATACTGGCACTTCATCAAGTTGATGGGTCGCTCGGCTTCTCATATCGCCCTGGAATGCGCTTTGCAGACCCAGCCGAACATCTGTATCATCTCCGAGGAGGTTGAGGAAAAGAATATGTCTTTGGACGATATCGTTACTTACGTGGCTGATATCGTGGCTAAGCGTGCCGGCGAGGGCAACAACTTCGGTACGGTATTGATCCCCGAGGGCTTGATCGAGTTCGTACCGGCCATGAAACGCCTGATCGCCGAGTTGAACGACTTCTTGGCTAAGCACGACGCCGAGTTCAAGATGATCAAGAAGAGCGAGCAACGTGCTTATATCATCAGCAAGTTGACGAAGGAGAACTCCGATCTGTATGCCTCTCTTCCGGAAGGCGTAGCCCGTCAGTTGTCTTTGGATCGCGACCCGCACGGAAACGTACAGGTTTCTTTGATCGAGACCGAGAAATTATTGTCTGAGATGGTAGGCAAGAAACTGGCAGAGTGGAAAGCCGAGGGCAAGTACGTAGGCAAGTTCGCCGCTCAACACCACTTCTTCGGTTACGAGGGCCGTTGCGCCGCTCCGTCTAACTACGACGCGGACTACTGCTACTCTTTAGGTTACACGGCATCTTGCTTGATCGCCGCCGGCAAGACAGGCTATATGTCTTCCGTACGTAACACGACCGCTTTCGCCGATCAATGGATCGCCGGAGGTATCCCTGTAACCATGATGCTGAACATGGAAAAACGCCATGGCGAGATGAAGCCGGTTATCCAGAAGGCTTTGGTTAAGCTAGACGGCGCTCCTTTCAAGGCGTTCGCCGCCAAACGTGACGAGTGGGCATTGACTACCAGCTACGTATACCCGGGCCCAATCCAGTACTTTGGCCCGACGGAGGTTTGCGACCAGCCGACTAAGACCTTGCAGCTAGAGCAGGCTTAAGAGATTTTTGATTTATAATTTATGATTTATGATTTAGATTGTCAATCTCATACATCATAAATCAAAAATCATAAATCAAAACTTGTGGGAGGATGTCATTCATTTGGCATCCTCTTTTTATTTACATACATTTGCCACGGGGTCTCAAATACGGGACAACCTTTATAACACATAAATGGCATGAGAAAGAAAATCGTTTATCTATTGCTCCTTTTGACGCTGATACCTGTCGGCTTGTTCGCCGTGGAGAAAAAGAATCGTTTGATGGAAAAAACAGCAAGCCCGTTTAGCGTGGATGAGACGATGCGGCGGATCGAGGGGATTGTCAAGTCTCAAGGAGGTTCCGTGTTCGCCGTGTTCGATCATGGGCGAAACGCCAGCGAGGCAGGGATGAGGCTGTCGCCGAATAAGGTGATCGTCTTCGGCTCGCCGAAGGTAGGGACTTTGTTGATGCAGCAAGATCCGTCTATCTCCTTGGAGCTACCGCTACGTATCTCCGTTTGGGAAGACGCGGACGGCAAGGTATGGGTCGGCTCCCCGAATCTGGAGACGATCGCCTCCGAGTACGGGATGGATAGCGGTGGCATCATCGAGAAGATGAGAGAGGCCGTGACGAATATCGTGAGTAAATCGGTAGCCCGGTAGCCCCGTAAAGCTTGTTTTTCGTACCGTGGATTGATATTAGGTTAAAATAACCCGGGAAGAATTAGTGATAAATGACAATTTTAAACTAATATTACTTTCTGGGAAGATATCTTTTTGTTAACTGGGACACGCTTTTTGGGGTATATGATAGCTGTTTGCGTGAACATATATCCAAAACTTTCAAGGATAAATAAAAAAATACGCGTATCATTGTTTTTATTTAGAATAAAAAACTATATTTGTCCCCATATCTGAAGAGTGGATATAATTATTAATGTTAACCTATTTTTTATGTAATGATGAACAAACAGTTAGCTTTTGTTAAAAGCGGGCTGGGTTTGGCACTTTGTTTCCTTATGGTCGGTGCGGGTGTTACCCCTCCCCTCCACGCGTCTAACGCGAATGTGTCCATCTCCCAACAAGCTAAGAAAGTTACCGGTACGGTAACTGACGCAAAGGGTGAGCCCCTTTTGGGCGTGAATGTTGTAGTAAAAGGTACTACAAACGGTACGATTACCGACCTTGACGGTAAGTATTCCTTGGAAGTTGAGCCCAACTCCATTTTAGTTGTCTCCTACATTGGTTACGTATCCCAGCAAATCCCTGCTTCCGGTAATGTGGTAAACATTACCTTGAAAGAAGACACGCAGAACCTAGACGAGGTCGTAGTCGTAGGTTACGGTACGCAGCAGAAGAAGGATATCACCGGATCCGTGGCGGTAGTCGATACGAAAGAGTTGCTGGCGGCCTCCGGATCTTCCGCGGCTCAGCAGTTGCAAGGTAAGGCAGCCGGTGTGTATGTGGGACAATCTGGCTCCCCGGGTTCGGCTACAATGGTTCGTATTCGTGGTATTAACTCTGTCAATGATAATGGACCGTTGTATGTAATCGATGGTGTAGCTACTCGTAACCAGAACATGAGTAGCTTGAATCCGAACGATATTGAGAGCATGCAGGTGTTGCAGGATGCTTCCGCTGCGGCTATTTATGGTGCGCAGGCCGCGAACGGCGTTATCTTGATCACCACGAAGAAGGGAACTAAATCCGGACAGCCGAAAGTTACCTATGACGGTTATGTAGGTATGCAAAAAACGACAAAGAAGTATGAGGTATTGAACTCTGCGGATCGTTTGGCATTGGAGTGGGAGTCTCAGCAGAACTCTTATACGATTCGTGGTGTAGACGAAGTCCCCGAACATCCTCAGTTCGGAAAGGGACCAAAGCCAATCATCCCTAATTATTTGACAACAAATGGAGCGCAAGGAAGTCAAAATATCAATATGGATGATTATAGATATCCTGATAACCAAATTGTACCTTTCTCGGATACGGATTGGTGGGACGCTGTTGATCGTACGGCTTTGATGCAAAATCATCAGATTGGCTTGTCTGGAGGAACAGAGAAGGGAACATACAATGTAAGCGCGAACTACTTTAAGCAAGACGGTACGGTTATTGATTCTTATTACCAGAGATACCAAGTACGTGCGAATACATCATTTAATATTCGCCCATGGTTACGTGCGGGAGAGAATATGACCTATGCGTTTTCTAAAGATAATGGCTTGCAAGCTGATGCCGCGGAGTCTAGCGCATACTCTTGGACGTATAGAGCCTCTCCTTGGGTTCCTGTGCGTGATACACATGGTAATTACGCGGGTTCAAAGATAACTGGTACTGGTAATTTCCAGAACCCCGTGGCGATTCAAGAAAGGAATAATGAAAATTATTGGACGAACAGCCGTATCTTCGGTAACTTGTGGGCTGAGGCGGATTTATTTAAAGGCTTAACATTCCGTACGAACTTTGGTTTGGATTATACGAATAATTATTCTTATCGTATGGATAAGAAGAATCTAGAGTTCTCTGAAAGTCCGGGTACTAATAATTTGGAGGAGGTATCTGGCTTCAATTTCCGTTGGGTTTGGACGAATACTTTGACTTATAGCGCTGTATTTAAGGATGTTCATAAGTTGAACATTTTGTTGGGTACTGAGGCTATTCGTGACGGTATAGGGCGTAAGATGACCGGACAGCGTTTTGGTTATCTAATGGAAGACAACATGAATACATGGGTATTGAACATGGGAGAGAACGATGCGCGTCGTAGGGCTGAATCCGAGTATAAAGGCGAATTTGCCCTATTT
>JAQVCX010000005.1 GCA_028689545.1 Parabacteroides sp. | reverse complement strand
CCCTTCGCTCATCTGCTCGGCCTTGCTGCTGCCAAACAAGGAGGTAAGGGAGGTCTTTATTCCCCAGTCGTAGAACCCTTTGGAGAGCGTGCTCTTAGCCGACCAACCGGATGCTTGGTTAGACAAGGGCAGGGATACCCGTTGTATTTGCCCGTCTTGGATGCGTTGCTCGAAGATACGGTTAGAGCCGATACGGTTGTGCGTCAGGTTCAGCGTGATAAAGAATTCCCGTGCCGTATGCTTGTATTCCCCATAGATGGAATAGATCTGTTGCCGTTGTACCGGGAGGATTCCGCGGTTCCAAACGCTGTTTCGGTAATCCACGCGGTAAGGCGTGTCCTGTAGATCGGTCATGTTTCCGTATTGTTCCTTGTAAGAGGCGTGGGCGGTGAAGCGCCAAGCGTAATTCAGTTTATAGATGACGGATAAAGAGGGATCCAGCGAGATACGTGAGAAATCGATACCTGTATATCCGGTCCATTTGAGAGGGATATTGAGCGAGAGGGTCCATTTATAGGCGTTCCATTGGTAATCCGGTACGATATAACCTTGCAGGCTTTTCTCTATCGTACTGATCTCGCCGGTGAAGCCGGCCGTATACCGCTGTGTGAGCGTACCTTTCTTGCGGAGAAAAGAGAAGGAGTTGTCGGTATAGAAATCGCGTATATTCATCGGGTAGCGGTCGTCGTCGAGGATGAGCTTGGCGGATGCGGCGTGATAACGGAGTAAGGAATGGGCTTCCAATGTGTAATTATCCCGGTTCCACAAATTGCGGAATTGGTTACGCAGGTCGAGCCTCGGTGTCCGGATGCGTTGATCCAAGGTCGTGTTTTTGTTGGAAGAAAGGAGGTCCGTGATCTGTGAGCGGCTGGACTGCCAGTCTCCGGTTGCCGAGAATTGATTCTTTAGATACCGGTCTTGCGCGTTATTCTCCAATCCGATATGGAGTTCCGCCCGGTCTGAGCGTATCTGGTTATCGCTTTGCTCGGCTATATGGATCGTGTCGTTCGGCTGGTAATAGGTGGTCTCGCTACCTCTTTCTTGTGTCTGGAGGTCGTGGATATAACCGGTGTTTACGCGAAGTTGCGTCTCTTCGTTGAGTTTGTAAAGACGGTTGGCGGAAAGGCTGTGTATGTCATTGAACAACCATCGCTCTTTTTTTAAGGGAGCGCTAAATTCCGGTTGCTCCAAGAAGCTGGGGACTGCCGGTTCGGATAGACGTGAATCGGATGACTCGGTAAGGAGATCTTGCTCGCTCGAAACGTCTTGTCCGGTATTGTTCCCCTTATATAGATAGGCGGATTGGCTTTTACGGCTGATCTGTAAAGCATCCGCTCCTCCTTTCCATAGGAGTGGCGATGCTCCTAGCCCTCCTTCTATATTCATCAACCAACGATCCCGGAATTCCGGCTTCAGCTTGAGGTTCAACGCCACGTCTTCCGTCTTGATATTTTTCTGTAAGATACGGATGGGTTGGTGGTTCTCCATCACTTGCACGTCTTGTACGGCATCGGCTCGCAGGTTCTCGCTGATTTGCTTGTATTTCCCGTTGGTGAGATCCAGTCCTTCCACATAGAAATTGGTAATTTGTTTACCGTTGTAAGAGATCTTGCCGAGATCGTCGATATCGATACCCGGCAACTTGCGTAGTACGTCTTGGATGGATCGATCCTTGGGAGAGAGAAATTGAGTCACGTCGTAATTGATCGTATCTTGCCTTCCCCAGACACGACCCGGCCGGATTTCAACTTCCCTCAAGTTGAATACTTGCGGTTCCAGCTCAAAGCGAAGTGGTTGCCCTGCTAGTACGGCTTGACGCAGGGTTTGGTAACCGAGCAGCGAGACCGATACGAATAGTGAATCCATTCGTTTGGGCCGCGGAAGCGTAAACGCTCCTTCTGGGTCGCTCAACGTATAATTGATGGGTATGGAGGCATCTGCGTCGCCCCGGGTCAATTGTACGGTAGCCGCGTCTATCGGCAGTCGGCTCTCCTTGTCGATCACGATCCCACGGATAACAGATTGGGCGACCAATCCTGCTGGGCAGAGCAGCGTAAGTAAACAATAGGTGTGTATATGTAGTATGATTCGCCTCATCTTCTTATCGTTCTATCGGGTTGTAAGGCATGTTCTTCGGTTGATACGATTTTCCGTTATCATTCGTAACGGTCACTTTTACTTGAGGGGAGGTGAGGGCGATATATCCGATCGGGTCGGCAGCGTATCGTTCGTAAGCCTTTTGCAGGTTGTTGCGGCTGATTGGCTCGAAATCGTTTCCGCCGAAGAGGATCGGGCTTTTCTCCCGGCTTCGTTCGATGCCCGTCCCGGTAAAGGCGTAATGCCCTTGGCTATCCTGTGCTTTTAGTATTAATCCCGGTAATCCGGAAAGTTTCCAAGGTCCTTCGCTTCTCGGTATCTCTGGGGTGTACCACGCCTCGTAATTCCGACCTTTGAAATGGCAAATCGCTTTTCGGCAGGGGTAGGAGAGGATTGTCATCGTGTCGGGAAGCAAGGTCCACTCCGGGCGTTCCTCCTTCTCTTCGCAACGGAAGCGGCTGGCGGCAAGGGCATCCAAGGTAGTGGTCTTTCCTGCCGGGTAGTTCTTATAGATTTGGGCGTTTATCTTTGAGTTATATTGTCGCAAATGTTCTAGGATTACCTCTTGTGAGGTTCCCGAGGCCTTATCCGCCTCGAACACGGAGTCGGTAAGGTATTTGGCGTAGCTGTAATAAATGGAGCATTTGTCTCCTACCTTCAGCATCATCGTCTCCTCTTCCTTTTTCTCCGGATGAAGCGTGTCCGTTACGATGGTAGCTTGGTATTGTACCGTGAAACGTGTCTCATCGATGGGCTTTGCCCGTATGACATCGTTTGGGTTGAAAATGTTGATGGAGACTTGGGCATCCAGCCCGTTTCCTATTCCCGATAGGCCTAGATAAAGAAGGCCGATTGTCGCTATAAATTGTTTCATAACGTGTTGATTTTAGAATTTCTTGATCGCGAATGTAGAGCGGAAAGGATGGGTAGGAGGAAGATTTTTATTACTGAAATATTACTCTGCCGATAAAAGAGGTCAGCGTACCTTGTAATCTTAGAGTAGGTATCTATCTTTGCCGGAAAGGAATGGGATATGGAAAAGAGGATTCGATGGATATGGCTTATCTCGTTGGTCGCGGCGTTGGCTGCGATCGGGGCGCAAGGGTATTGGTTATATAACCAGCTCCGGTACGAGAGTTCTATGCTGGCGGAGGAAATCGCCGCGGAAGTACGGCTGGCCGGAGAGGAGGAGTTCCGGATTAGGAAAGAAGAGGCGCAAATGACGAAAGCGACTTATGTGATAGAACGGAACGCTACATATAGCTCGGAGGAGCTGGTGGATAAGATAAAAAATTCGTTCGGGTTGCGGATCGAACCGAAAGGAACGACTGACCTGAGGGCTTTCCGGATCAATCTGGATGCGAACTTGCCGGAAGATAGTCTGTTTGCGGGTGTGGATCATGCGCTTGTTCAATATCTCAATCCGTTTGAGACCGCGAGGTTGGATTCTATCTTATCCATCCGTCTGGTTGAGATGAGGCATGAGATCCGTCCGTTTATGGAACAGGATACGTTGGACAATCGTCTGATTCCGGTTTGGCGATCGTTATCCGATAATCCTTTGTCTCCCTCAATCGCCGTGAGTTATCTATTCGCCCCGATCGACCGGAAAGGCGTATGGGTAGATGTCGCTTTGCCATTACACCCCGTGCTGAGCCGGATGGGAGGGCAGCTATTCTTGAGCTTATTTCTTATTTTATTGTTGTTGACTTGTTTGGGGTTACAGATTCGTACGATTTGGGAACAAATGCGGCTGAATGATTTGCGGGAAGGTTTCGTGCATACGATGATCCATGAGCTAAAACGTCCGGTGCAGACCTTGAAGATGTTTGTCTCTTTCTTGAATGATAAGGAAATGCGTACGGATGAGGCCGCGACGGAACAAATCCTTCAAGACTCCATGTTTGAACTGGATAACCTCTCCGCTTATCTCGGGAAATTAAAAGATATGATCGATGTGGACGGGCAAGCTACCCTATTAAAACCTTCCTCTTTCAATCTACAGGCTTTGGTAGAAAAAGTGGTACGCCTTACGACTGTACCGACGGGAAAAGAGGTTACGTTCTCTACGGCGTTTCCCTCGGATATGCCGGATATAACCGTCGATCCGGTACATCTGGCGAATGTGCTGTCGAACTTGATTGAGAACGCGATCAAGTATTCCGGGCCGAAAGTAGCGATTCGTATCGTGGTGCTTTGGAATGGGCAGCAATTGGAATGTACCGTCTCGGATAATGGCTTTGGTATCGCTCCGGAAGAGCAAACAAAGGTATTCGAGAAATTTTATCGTTCCTCCCATTTGCCGGATAAGCAAATACCCGGTATCGGGTTGGGGCTAAGCTATGTCCGCCAAATCATCGAGGCGCATCATGGCTCTGTCTTCTTGACCAGTGTTTTAGGTAAAGGTACCTGTATAACTATAAATTTACCCCTATGAAGACTCCCTTGAGAATCCTTTTCGCAGATGATGATTTGAAATACTCCCTCGTCTTGAAACGCTTCTTAGAACGTGAGGGCTACGACGTTACTTATACCGGGAATGGTACGATGGCTTTGGAGCAATACCCTGTCGTAAAGCCGGACTTGGTCTTGCTAGACATCAATATGCCCGGCTTGAACGGCTTCGAGGTGGCTGAGATGATCCGGGCGCAAGACAAGCATGTATTGATCTTTTTCCTCTCCGACCGTTCGGATAAAAGCGACCGCTTGAAAGGTTTCAGCCTGCGAGGGAATGACTATCTGGCGAAACCCTTCTACCCGGAAGAATTAATCGCCCGTATCAAGGATCGTTTCGAGATAGGCATCCCGGAAAGCGTACAAGAGGAAAGCTATTCATTCGGCAATACGGTGTTCAACTATACCACGAACGAGATCCGCACAGGAAATAATAAAGTATTGATCACCTCCCGTCAAGCGGAATTGCTCCGTGTCTTGGCGATGAACCTAAACCTGGCTGTCGGGCGTGATCTTTTGCTGAACACTGTTTGGGGAAGTGACTCCTATGCCAACTCCCTAGCCTTGAACGTCCAAATAACCTATCTCCGCAAAGCCCTTCGCAACGATCCCGCTACCGCCATCATCTCCTTACCGAAGAAAGGCTATCTGCTGAAAGGATAGATTTAAAAAGAATCTTTATCTTTGTACCACAAAGTATTTACAGAAAGAAAATAATTGAACTTATGAACTTCAGCGAACAATGTTTCCGGATTTTTGAGCAAGCTACGGAAGCTTATCACGTGACTGATAACGTAGATGCCACGGTGCATAACCCGTACGCGGTAAAAAGCATCGAGTTTTATCTTTACCTAAAGAACTGGATCGATGCCGTGCAATGGCATTTGGAGGATATTATCCGTAACCCGAGTATCGATCCGGTGGAAGCGCTGGCTATCAAACGGCGTATCGATAAATCGAATCAAGATCGTACGGACTTGGTAGAGCTAATCGATAGTTTCTTTCTGGATAAGTATAAGGACGTGAAAGTATTGCCGGACGCTACGATCAATACCGAAAGTCCGGCGTGGGCGATCGACCGCCTCTCTATCCTTACGCTAAAGATCCATCATATGCGCGAGGAGGCGAACCGCCCGGATGCCGCTCCCGAGCATAAGGCCCGTTGCGAGCAAAAGCTGGCCGTATTGTTGGAGCAGAAGAAGGACTTATCCTCGGCGTTGGACCAATTGCTGACGGATATACGCGACGGCAAGAAATACATGAAGGTATATAAGCAAATGAAGATGTACAACGATCCGGCCTTGAACCCGGTGCTGTACGGCAAGAAATAATGGCGAACATATTAGTAATACGACTTTCGGCTATCGGGGACGTGGCGATGACTGTCCCCGTTATCTACTCCGCTGCCAAGGCGAACCCGGAGGATTCTTTTACGGTATTGACGCAAGCGTTCTTGATCCCGGTCTTCATAAACCGCCCGAAGAACGTGAACGTGATCGGTATCAATACGAAGACCACGGAGAAGAACTTGCCGGGATTGCTCCGTTTTGCCTCTGCGCTGGTGAAGTACGATTTCGATTTGATACTCGACTTGCACGACGTATTGCGAACCCTGGTTATCCGTACGCTGTTCCGCTTGAACGGTAAACGGGTGTTTGTCGTGGATAAGGCCCGGAAAGATCGTGCCCGGTTGACCGCCGCAAAGCATAAGCAATTTAAACAACTCCGTCCGGTGATCGAACGTTACGCGGATGTTTTCCGTAACGCCGGACTTAACTATACGGAATCGTTTGCCTCGCTTTACGAGACCTCCACTCCGGATGTATCCGCCTTGGAACCCCTCGCGGGAACGAAGGCGGGCAAATGGATCGGCATCGCCCCCTTCGCCAAGCACCGGGGAAAGATTTATCCGATCGAGGAGATGGAGCAAGTCGTTGCCAAGCTTTCCGAGCGAGAGGACTTGACGATCTTCCTGTTCGGTGGTCGTGGCTACGAGGAGGCGGTCTTGGAGCAATGGGCCTTCGAGCATCCCCGGGTAAAAAGCGTGGTGGGTAAATATTCCTTGGACCATGAGTTGGCCTTGATCAGCCGGTTGGATATACTGCTTTGTATGGATTCCGCCAATATGCACTTCGCCTCCTTGGTCGGTACACGGGTACTTTCCGTTTGGGGCGCTACCCATCCGTATGCCGGATTTTACGGATATCATCAAGATCCGAAAGATTGTATCCAGCTGGATCTGCCTTGCCGCCCTTGCTCGGTATTCGGGCAGAAGCCCTGCCTGCGGGGAGATTGGGCTTGTATGGCGCAGATCACGCCGGAGCAGATCGTAACTAAGGTATTAACCTCTTTAAATGAAATGCTGTCGGATGAAGGAGGTCATTAACCCGGCGTACAGGCGATTCGAGGATTTTGTAAGGCGTGTACCCCGGGTGTTCTCGGAAGAGGGACGGACGATTTATAAGGCGAGGAATGAGATCAAGGTCTTCGAGGTAGATGGCGTGGAACTGAATGTCAAGCGATATAGAGTCCCCCTCTCGATAAACCGTATCATTTACCGCTTTTTCCGTCAGCCCAAGGCCGTGCGAGCCTATGAGTACGCCCTGCGTTTGGTTGCCAAGGGCTTTGAGACACCCGCCCCGATCGCTTATATCCTTTTTAGGAAGAATGGCTTTTTGGGATATAGTTATTTTATCAGTCTGCAATCCAGCTATAAGACATTGTATGAAGTCGGACAGCGTCCGGTGGAGGAGAACGAGGATATTTTCCGTGCGTTGGGCACTTATATGGCAGCGTTGCATGAGGCGGAGGTTTATCACGCCGATTTCTCCCCGGGAAATGTGCTGTACGCTCGTACGGAGGAAGGAGTTAAGTTTTCCTTGATCGATATAAACCGGATGTATTTCGGGCCTGTCTCGCTAAAGCGGGGATGCGCGAACTTCTCCCGTTTGTGGGGCCGGGAAGCCGCTTTTCACTTAATGACGGAGACGTATGCGGAGGCCCGGCATATGGATAAGGCGGAATGCTTGCGCTGGATATTGTATTATCGAGATCGTTTCTGGAAGAAATATGCGTTGAAGCACGAGATTGAATTTGAATTATAGACTTTTATGAAAACACAAATACTCCGGTTCTGTTTAGTTGTTACTTGCCTTTTGGCTTATGTGTCTCCGGTTAAGGCGTTGGAATGGTGGGAGAAGGTAGAGTATCTGACGTACTCGCCTCGTTATTTCGGGCCGAATGCCTTTCCGATTCCCGAGTTGGTAGGAGGAAGCCTGTCCAGCCGTTGGGAGGTGGAGCTTCGGGGTGAATATCATAAGACGCAAGGCGATCAGACCAAAGATATCTTCGCCCGCTTGTACATTCCCGTCGTGAAGGGGCGTGTGGGGGTGAATGTCGGTTGGGTATTCCAAGAATGGTATGAGATGTCGCCGGAAGTGAGGGATGAGCGTTACGCGGTGGAACTGAAATCTCCGATTGTTTGCCGGGGCGACGTGATCTTTAATTTTTATTTCCAAGCCCTCCGGAGCGAGAAATGGATGGATATCGTGGTAAGCGCCAACCTGAAAACCGCCAGTGGCGGACGCTTATGCGACGCTCGTTATACGGACGCGGCCTCTTATTGGTTCGATGCCAATCTGGGGCGTACGTTGTGGAGGCGGAAGGATGTAAACGCCTCGATCCGCGTGCAGGCCTTGGCGGGCTTTTATTGCTGGATGACGAACGATGTCGTGAATCGCCAGAACGACGCTTTCTGTTATGGGGTAGGTGTGCTAGGAACCTACCGGGGATTCTCGTTGGATTGCAATTACGCCGGTTTCCGGGGATATCAGGATAATGGAGATAAGCCGATGATCCTCCGCACGAAGCTGAATTACGAGTTAAAGAAGAATATCCTCTCCTTCCAATATAAGCATGGCATGAAGGATAACCTATACGATAGCTATTCGTTGGCCTATATCCGGTGTTTCTAGGTTCCTTTGTTGTTCAATCGTATATCATAAGCTTGCGAATAGCGTAGCGAAGCCCTCCGTATAAGCCTTTACGCTGAAATCGCGGATGATATGCTCGCGGGATGCCTTGCCGAACGCTTCCAGTCGCTCCGGGTTATCGATAAGCGAGCGGATCGCCGCCGCCATTTGTTGGGGTGAGGAAGGAGGTACCAGCAATCCGGTGACTTCATCTATAATCAGGTCTCTGGCTCCCGGTATATCCGTTACGATACAAGGGACGGAACAGGCCATAGCCTCTCGCACGACTCTCGGGGAGGCATCTCGGTGCGAGGGAAGTATAAATAATTGCGACGTGACCAGAAAAGAGATAGCGTCGGGGCGCTGTCCGAGAAAATGGATTCGCTCGCTAGCCTTCGATTGCTGGGCCAACTGGAAATCATTCTCCCCGTATTCTCCCACGATCGTAAGGTGTACCCGTGGATCATCCAATAAGATAAACGCATGGATCAAATCGGTCAAGCCTTTGAACGGCCTGTTCTTCGTCGCCCCGATATAGATACAACGAAAGGCGTCGTCCGGAATGCCGTCCGCTTGCTTGGGCGTACGTATCGCCTCCTTGATCCAATCGATATCAAAGGGCTTTGTGCTGGTCGTTAGTCTTTTTCGTGCGATGAACCGGGAGAGATACTCCTTGATGTCCTCGGTCTCGCATACGACATGCTCCACGGCGGGATTTAATATGCCTAGATAATAGGTCGGGTCGAACCGCTTCAATTTAGCCTGTGTGCCTCGGTAGGCGATATTCTTCGCCCGTGTGCCTATGGAGGCGAATAAGGCGTTTGATAAGCCAGAACTACTTGGCGAGTAGATGAGGTCTATCTGATAAGTCTTGATGATTTGACGCAGGGCGCGGATAACGTTCCAGTTGAACTTCGAGGTAATGACCGGCAGATTCAAGGGGGTGCAATTCCCGTAGATCTTCTTGTCGGTGTACGCTTCGGGAGAGGCGATATAGATGTTGAAGTCCGCGAGTTGGGATAATCCTTCCAGCATTTTGTAGGTAGCTATGTCGGCTTCTTTATAGACTAAAAGTATATTCATTGTGTTATGGATAAATTGGATTTACTAAGATCGTGAAATATTCTCGTATACGTGCGTGAAATGAGCCGCCAATACGTCGGGCATGAATCGCCGCATATTCTCTCGCCCGCCGGAGCGCATGGCTTCGGCCAGCTTCGGCTCGTTTAATACGGACTCTATCAAGCCACGCAGTTCTTGCTCGTCTCTCGGATCGGAATATAAAGCGGATGCTCCGCCCGCCTCTTCCAGGCAAGAACCGGTAGCCGCTATCACCGGAATGCCGGCAAGCTGGGCCTCCAAGATAGGGATGCCGAATCCTTCGAAAAACGAGGGATAGACAAATAAGGTCGCCATCTGATAGAAAGCGGCTAATTCGTTAAAAGGTATATTGTTGAGGATACGGACACGACCGGACAGGTCGTTTTCCCGGATATAAGTCTCTACCGTATCCGTATAAGGCGTACGCTTACCGATGGCGATCACGGAAACATCCTCTTTCAGCTCTTTCAGGGCTTTTACCAGAAGTAATAAATTCTTCCGTTCCTCGATACTCCCTACATATAATATATAAGGCCCGCTTACCTGGTATTTCTCGCGTACGGACGCTTTCGCCTCTTCCGGTACGGCTTGCCCGAATACCGGGTCGCAGCCTTGGTAAACCACCTCGATCTTGCTTTCCGGAATGTTGAAGAAGTCACGGATGTCTCGCATCGTCTGCCCGCTGATCGCAATGATCTTGTCCGAGCGCAGACAAGCTTGCTTGAATTTGTAGGTATAGATGGCACGATCGATCGGTTTATAAAGCTGCGGGTAACGCAAGAAGATCAAGTCGTGTATCGTCACCACAGCCGGGATTCCGTTCTGTTTTAGGTTCATTGGAATCTCGTTACTCAAGCCATGGAACAGATCGACGTGCTCTTTTCGGAGCGTAGCCGTCAAGCCCGAGGTACGCCATAACGACGGGAATAGTTTATCGAACCTGCCTTCCGGATAATGGAACGAGACATTCGGACGCTCCTCGATCCGTTTCCGCAACGCCTCTTTGCCCTTGCCCGGCGTATAGAGTTGATACGTGTGCTCCGGGTAAGAAGCGGACAGGCTATTTACTACGAACCGGCTATAATTACCCAGTCCGGTAGCGTTGTGCGTAATCCGTTTTGCGTCGAAAGCGATCTTCATAGGTCTATATTTGATGTATGGGAGGCAAATATACGATATAATTTAATGATCATTCCCTTATTTCCTTCCGAAATCCGCCGGGATCTCACCCCACACGGAGGTTTCCCATTTAAGAATCCGGGTGGTGAAGGTGTGGGTATTCAACCACTTCTCGGCCCGCTCGATGAGGTCGAAGATCGGTTCGTTGATCGGTTTGCGTTCTAATAGGGTCTTGCATTTCTTTTTCTTGACCCAGCCGATGGCGTTGCGGCTATCCGAATAGATCGGCAGGTCGCTTCCCTTTTGCTGTAGCAAGGCGAGGCCGTGCACTAAGGCAAGAAATTCTCCGATATTGTTCGTCCCCTGCTTCAGTGGGCCGATATGGAAGATCTCTTGTCCGGTAGCGGTATAAACGCCTCTGTACTCCATATCACCGGGATTACCGCTACAGGCGGCGTCTACGGCAAGGCTCTCGTTGATTGGTTTGCCGATGGGGGCTTCTGGCGCTAGGTTGGCCACGGCTCTGGGCGAGGAGGCGGTCTTTAGGTAATGGGTATAGCCGGCCTCGAAAGCTTTGGCGGCTTCCTCCCGGTTCTCGAAGGATTTATATTTGGCTCCCTCTTGCCCGTCTACTTGCGCCTTGCATTCCGCCCAGTTATCATAGATCCCGGGGTTCAAGCCTTTCCATACGACATAAAACTTATTCTTAGCCATGGCTCTTACTCAAGATTTCTTGTGAGAATTGCGTATAGGTACCGAACGGTGCCTGTTTGTCTTTAAAGAAACGGATCAAGGCATCCAGTCTTCTTTCCATGCCGCAACCGGAATGGTTGGTCATGATGAACGGCAACTTTAGCTCTTTCCGGTCGCTCAAGGAGGTAAACTCCCACGGATGGAAATAGGTCAGGAAATAACCGTCCTCTTTCCAAGTCCAAAGCGCCAGCTTGCGGTACAAGGAGGCGGGAAGGTTATGGTAAGCCAGCCAAAACAAGGGGAAACGGACGATCGGGGTAACGGAGGCGGGCAGTTGCAATACGCCCTCTTTCAGGAAATAGGTGCGGGGCTGCCCCAGATGGTTGTAACGGCCGGGAATACAAGTCGGGTTCAATGACGAGTTGTATAAATAACCGGCCTTCTGTATCTCTCCTTCCTCTACGGGCATCATACGAGCCATACGAAAACCGTTTACCGGTTGCCCGGTTAGTTCCTCCAATGTCTCCTTGGACTTGCGTAGATCGGCGGTCTCGAACGACGAGTGATAAAAACCATGCGAAGCGATCTCATGTCCACCCTTCTGGATGTCCAAGATCAAGTCCTTCGCGTGAAGGGCAAAGTTTGCCGTGCAAAAGAAAGTCGCTTTTACCCGGTGACGGGCCAGGCATGCCAATATCTTCCGGGTTCCTTCCACGGAAGTACGCATTTGTTCCTCGAACGGCAATTCCACGCCGTGTTCCAATGGAGCGTCAAACTCCTCGATATCAAAACTAAGTAATATCATGTATGTATATTAATCTCTATGAAATAAGATGGATAAGAAGTTCAACGCTTCCCGTCGCAGGACCTTGAATCCCATATCGGATACCGCTAGTCCTTCTTTGATGTTCGCGTTGATCGTTCGTAAGTTTATATCTTTCCGGCGACTCGCCTTATAGATAAATTCCGTATCGAATAGAAAGCTATTGATACGGGTCGTCAGGAATATCGCTTGTCCCGCTTGGCTGAATCCTTTCATGCCTCCTTGCGTATCCTTGATCTTGATCCGTAAGACCCATGTATTACATATATGGGACAGCTTGGATAGCATTTGCCGGAAAGGAGGTAGATTATTCTGGTAGCTCTTGCCGCGGGTAGCCACGACCACGTCCGCTCCTCCTAGCAGCGCCTCGACCATCCTGCCGAACGACTCGTTTGTATAAGGAAAATCGTAGTCCGTATAAATAATGTAAGGAGAGGTACATCGCTTTACCGCTTCTCGCAAGGCGTATCCTTTTCCTTGGTTGGGCTTATAGTCTACGACGCGGACATCTGGTATCAATTGCCGGAGGCGGTCGATTGTCTCCGGCTCGTATCCCCGTCTCGAACCATCACTGACAATAAAAAGGTGGAAATGTATCGGGTTGAATAATTGCTCCACTTCATGGAAATGGGTGGCTACTCGTTGCTCCCAACCCGAAGGCGGGTTGTAACAAGGCAATACCAAATCTATGTCTGCTCGTGCGTTCATCTCATTTATACCTTTACCGGATTATAATTCTTCGTACACATTTCAAATGTCAGCTTTAGCCAGATCAGCACGCAAGGTAATGCCTTTAATGCGTACGGGTACACATAATGCACGCGTATGTATTTCGGGAAAAGATCGGACGGAGACATGCTGGTCAATATAAAAGCGAAGACCATCAATACGATATCCAATGTCGAACGTTTCCACGGTACAGCCGTGTACCAAATAGCGACCCCGGTAAACGCTATGATATAGGTACTGGACTCGCTACCCGTGCTGAACAGTACGACAAACATCAACACTGAGGCTAATAACGTTTTCCGGAAAGCCTCATATTTATATTGACCGATGCGTAGATAAGGCAGGCCGAATAATAGTAATCCTCCTATTATCAGATAAATGTCCGAGTAACTAGCCGATCCCGATATCTTACGAACCATTCCCAAGAAAGAAATGTTTTGCATCAAGGCGAATAAGTTATCGGAGTTTTTCTCGCTTAGATCCACGAACCAAGCGGTATATTGCGAGAGGATATAATCCGGTCCTGCCAGGATCATCGGGGCCACGATCATGGTAAGCGCCCACCCGACACACGATAAACTGAATTTCATCTTATGGCGGGAGAAGAAGAAAAAGGCCAATCCCGTGATACCATACAATTTAGTAAAGGTACCCAGCATGATCACAAACGCCGCCCATATATCCTTCTCCTTCTCGATCAACGCGTAAGAAAGAACGATCATTGCCGTGACGCTGATGTTGAATTGCGACATGAATAGCGAGGTGAGCAGCTCGTGGGCGCAGAACCAATAGATAAAGACGCGCTCCCGCTTGATACCCGGCAACATCTTTATCGCCCAGAACAAGAAAAGACTTTGCGCCACCGACCAAGTAAGCAATCCCAACCAGGCCGGGGTTATGGCGAACGGAGCCACTACCAAGCTAAATACCGGCCCGTAATGAAAAATATCAGTATATTCTTCCGGATAGGCGGCATAAAGCGGCAACTCATTCAACGTATGCCAAAACGATTGCCTGAAGATCGAGAAGTTATTATATTTCCCGGGGAAATACTTGGTGATCCATGCGATAATCCCCAGCAAGGCCCATAGCCCCATCAAGGTACTATATTTGCTGAAGAAGGGTTTATGGATGATCGTATTGAACTTATCTATAAATTTCATTATCGAATCTCTATCTGTCTACGGGGCAAAGATAGAGATATTCTCCGGCATACGCTTTACTTTCAAAAGTATTTTCATCGTGATGAGAAAAGGCGGGGATAGGAAAGGTTTGTTTGCGGAAAAAGTTTACATTTGCGAAAACTATTATAATAACGTATGAAACGTATTTTTTTGGTTGGATATATGGGAGCGGGCAAGACTACGGTGGGAAAGGATCTCGCCAAGCTCGCCGGTCTTTCGTTCATAGATCTTGATTACTATATCGAAGGACGTTATCATAAGGTGGTTTCCCAGATATTCGCCGAGAGAGGGGAGGAGGCTTTCCGGGAGATAGAACGGAATATGCTTCACGAGGTTGCGGAGTTTGAGGACGTGCTGATTTCCACGGGAGGAGGTGCTCCTTGTTTTTACGATAATATGGAGTTCATGAACGCTTGCGGTACGACGGTCTACTTGAAGGTGTCGGCTGAGGAATTGGCGAAGCGTCTGGAGCTGTGCAAGCATACCCGTCCGGTGTTGAAAGGACGTTCCGGGGAGGAGCTGAGGGCGTTTATCGCCGAAAGCTTGGAACAAAGGAATCCGTTTTATACGAAGGCTACCTTGACTTTCGATGCAGAGAAGATGTTGACAGAATCTGATGTACATGATATATCGAACGCATTAATGAAAATCCTATAGAATATGGAAGCGAATGACGGCCGGCAGGCACAGGGGGCCTATATCCCGCAGGAATTATTGAAAGAGATCAGCAAGGTGAATAACCGGTTGCTTATCGGTATTCCTCGTGAACGATGCGAGGTGGAAAAACGCTTGCCGTTGACTCCGGAGGCGGTGGATATGCTGACCGATTGCGGGCACCGGGTGCTGGTGGAAACCGGAGCTGGATTAGGCATCAACTATTCCGATAATCATTTCTCGGAGGCAGGGGCGGAGATCGTCGATACGTCTGCGGAAGTTTTCCAAGCAGATCTGGTCTTGAAGATATTACCTCCGTTGCCGGTGGAAATTGCGTTTATGAGACCTCGCACGACCGTCTTCTCATTGGTGCAGTTTAGTTTATTCGCTCCGGAGGCTTTCGAGTTGATGATGGCGAAACGGATCACCGCTATCTCTTATGAGTTGATGGCGGATGAAAATAACCGTTTCCCGGTGCTGAATGTCACTTCCGAGATCGAGGGGGCGGCTTCCATAACGATCGCTTCCGAGTTGTTGAGCAATACCCAAGGAGGTAAAGGAATTTTATTAGGCGGTATTCCGGGCGTATCCCCTACGGAGGTGGTGATCATCGGAGCCGGAAACGCCGGGACCGTAGCCGCACGTGCCGCGTTGGCTTTGGGGGCCTCCGTGAAAGTATTCGATGATGATATCAATAAATTGCGTATGATACAACAGGTCTTGGGGCAGGGGATTTTTACTTCCACGTTCCATCCGAATGTGCTGCATAACGCGTTTCGTAGCGCCGACGTGGTGATCGGGGCGATGCGTTATATTAATACGAGACATCGCTATATTATCGCTACGGATTTGGTGCGTACGATGAAAAAGGGAGCTTTGGTGATCGATCTGAGGGTGAGCCAAGGAGGTTGCTTTGAGACGACCTGCTGCTTGTCGAGGGAAGATCCTGAGGTATTCGAGCAATACGGGGTATTGCATTATTGTAAACCAAATATCAGCAACCGGGTGGCTCGTACTACCTCGATGGCTTATAGCAATATATTCGTACCTTTATTATTGTCGTTGGGTGACACCGGTTCCGTACAAGGGATGATCAAATTGGATAAGGGCTTTAGGGCGGGAGTCTATATGTATTGTGGGAAGGCTGTGAACAGTTATGTGTCTAATCACTTTAATCTATCCTCTAATAATCTGGATTTATACCTCTCAGCTTTTTGATGCGGAAAAGTTTTGAACTCGCAAAGTTTATGCTTTACTTCGCGGTAAACAAGACGTTGGTTATTACGTTAATTTATATAATACTATGGTAGAACAATCAAAAGTAACAACGCTGGATAAGGTTGTCATTCGTTTCTCTGGAGACTCAGGTGATGGTATGCAGCTGGCTGGAAACATTTTCTCTACAATTTCAGCCACGGTAGGAAATGGTATCAGTACATTTCCTGATTATCCGGCAGATATTCGCGCGCCGCAAGGATCTCTTACCGGTGTGTCCGGATTCCAAGTACATATTGGCGCGGGAAAGGTGCTGACACCGGGCGATAAGTGCGATGTGCTGGTCGCTATGAACGCCGCCGCCTTGAAAACACAGTATAAGTTCGCGAAGTCTACGGCTTGTATCATCATCGATACGGATTGCTTTCAGAAAGCGGATTTGGAAAAGGCCGCGTTTAAGACTGACAATCCGATCGAGGAAATGGGTATCAAGCAAGATGTGATCTCCGCGCCGATCTCTCAGATGGTGAAAGATTGCTTGGCAGACAGTGGCATGGAGAATAAGGCCATGCTGAAATGCCGTAATATGTTCGCTTTAGGATTGGTTTGTTGGTTGTTTAATCGAGATTTATCGATAGCCGAGAGCTTTTTGCGCGAGAAGTTCGCCAAGAAACCGACTATCGCGGAAGCTAATATAAAGGTGATACATGCCGGCTATGATTACGGACATAATACTCATGCCTCGGTAGATCATACGTATCGGGTGGATACCAAAGTAAAAGTCCCGGGAAAATACATGGATATAAGTGGCAATAAGGCGACTGCTTATGGCTTGATCGCCGCCGCCGAGAAGGCCGGCTTGCGCTTGTTCCTGGGTTCTTATCCTATTACCCCGGCCACGGATATCTTGCATGAGCTATCTAAACATAAGTCATTGGGCGTGACGACGGTTCAGTGCGAAGATGAGATTTCCGGTTGCGCTACCGCTATCGGTGCCTCTTTCGCCGGTGCTTTGGCGGTTACTTCTACCTCTGGGCCGGGTGTTTGCCTGAAGTCGGAAGCGATGAACTTGGCGGTTATCACCGAATTGCCGTTGGTGGTTGTCGATGTACAGCGTGGCGGACCGTCTACGGGCTTGCCTACCAAGTCGGAGCAAACGGATTTGTTGCAGGCCTTGTTTGGCCGTAATGGAGAATCTCCCATGCCGGTAGTGGCGGCAACCTCGCCTACCCAATGCTTTGATGCGGCTTATGCCGCTAGTAAAATGGCGTTGGAGCATATGACTCCGGTGGTCTTGATGACCGACGCTTTCGTGGCCAACGGCTCCGGTGCGTGGAAATTACCGGACATGGCAAGCTATCCCTCGATCAATCCTCCTTATGTGACTCCGGAGATGAAGGATAATTATACGCCTTACAAACGTAATCCGGAAACGGGTGTCCGCTATTGGGCTATTCCCGGGCAAGAGGGCTATATGCATATCTTGGGCGGCTTGGAGAAAGACAGTAATACGGGAGCTATCTCCACGGATGCCGATAACCACGACTTGATGTGCCGCCTGCGTGCCGAGAAAGTAGCTAAGATTCCTGTCCCCGACGTGGAGGTTGAGGGATACGTGGATGACGCCGACTTGCTGGTTGTTGGCTTTGGTGGAACTTATGGGCATTTGTGCTCAGCGATGGAAGCGATGAACGAGGCCGGGCAGAAAGTGGCGTTGGCTCATTTCGCGTACTTGAACCCGCTGCCTAAAAACACGGCGGAAGTACTGAGACGATATAAGAAGGTGGTAGTGGCCGAGCAGAATCTGGGTCAGTTTGCCGGCTATCTCCGTATGAAAGTAGATGGGTTTGTACCTTATCAATACAATGAAGTGAAAGGCCAGCCGTTTATTGTCGGCGAATTAGTTGATGCTTTCACCGAGATTTTGAATAAGTAGTAATCGTAAAGAAAGTAAAGACAATGAGCGAATATACAGCAAAAGATTTCAAGAAAGGACAACCTCGTTGGTGTCCGGGTTGTGGTGATCATTTCTTTTTGGCATCGCTGCACAAGGCAATGGCCGAGTTGGGAGTTGCTCCGCACGATACAGCCGTCATTTCAGGTATCGGATGTTCAAGCCGTCTTCCTTATTATATGAATACGTATGCCATGCAGACGATTCATGGGCGTGCGGCTGCTATATCCACGGGCTTTAAGGTGGTGAATCCGAATATAACGGTTTGGCAGATCTCCGGAGACGGAGATGGCTTGGCGATTGGTGGAAATCATTTCATCCATGCCGTCCGTCGTAACATAGATATCAATATGATCTTGCTGAACAATCGTATTTATGGATTGACGAAAGGACAATACTCACCGACCTCTCCTCGCGGCTTTGTCAGTAAGTCTTCTCCTTACGGAACGGTAGAAGATCCGTTCCATCCGGCGGAGCTTTGCTTTGGAGCTCGCGGACGTTTCTTTGCCCGTGCAGTAGCTACGGATGCGCAAGGGACAGTAGATGTGTTGAAAGCTGCCGCGAAGCATAAGGGCGCTTCTGTTTGTGAGATCTTGCAGAATTGCGTGATCTTTAATGACGGGACGCATGAGTCTGTTTACTCGAAGGCCGGACGTGCGAAGAACGCTATTTATCTGGAGCATGGCAAACCGATGTTGTTTGGCGAGAATAATGAATTTGGTCTAGTGCAGGAGGGCTTTGGCTTGAAAGTGGTTAAGCTAGGAGAGAATGGCGTGACGGAAAAGGATGTCTTGGTGCATGACGCTCATGCCGCGGATAATACCTTGCAATTGAAATTGGCTTTGATGGAAGGCCCGGATTTCCCGATCGCGTTAGGCGTGATCCGCGACGTGGAGGCTCCGACTTATAATGAGGCCGTTCAAGAACAAATCGAGGAGATCGCAGGTAAGAAGAAATACCATAATTTCCATGAATTGCTGTTGACAAATGATATTTGGGAAGTGAAAGAATAATAACTCTCACTTCATCTATCGACGATAAGGAAAGCCTCCCGGCGCATGTAGGATCAAAATGCATGGCCGGGAGGCTTTTTTATCGTGCAAACTCCACATAAGGTTTGCGTATGCGGGAAAATCTATATATCTTTGTTTCAGTTACAATTAAAGCGAAAACCTATGAGGACGACTTCGGAAATAGTTGAGCTACTCCGCCGTTACAAGGAACAGTATGCGGAAAAATATGGAATCGAGACGCTGGGGCTTTTCGGCAGCGTGGCCCGTGGAGAACAGAACGAAAAGAGTGATATAGATATATTTATAAGGTTGAGGAGACCGGATTTTCTCATTCGTATGGAAATAAAGGAAGAATTGGAACATATATTTAATAGTAAGATAGATTTGGTTCCTTTGTTTGAGTCAATGCGTGCTTTATTACGTAAAAATATAGAACATGATGCGATCTACATCTAAAACTGGAGTTTTTGGTCTGAGGAATATAATATCTCATGAATATGCTTCTGTGGATCCTGTGGAAATTGTGAATATATTGAAAGGACATTTGCCGCCTTTGCTGGTTGTGCTTCATCGTATCTTGGATGACCTAAACACAGGGAAACACGATGCTCTTTTTCTAATAAAGACTTGATATGCAAACTGTACATTACAAAATGATGCGGTTTGTGTTAACAGGAAAGAAAAGAGTAATTATTACTGAAAAATTTCCTTAATAAGGTGCGTGCGATAAAAAAAAATATTACTTTTGTACCGCGGTTAACAAGGTGGAGTTACAGCAAGCTCCCGAAGGAAGAAAAGCCTCACCGTATCGAACTAGAGTAGAGAGAAAAGTTATATAAGTCAATCATTTTAAATTAATTCAAGATGGCTAATTTAGATTTAAGCAAGTACGGAATTGTAAATGTGAAAGAAGTCCTTCACAATCCGTCTTATGATGTTCTGTTCGCAGAAGAAACAAAACCGAGTTTGGAAGGCTTTGAGAAAGGCCAAGTAACTGAGCTAGGTGCTGTAAACGTGATGACTGGTATTTATACGGGTCGTTCTCCTAAAGATAAATTTTTCGTAGAGAATGAAGCCAGCAAGGATTCTGTATGGTGGACTTCTGATGAATATAAAAATGATAACAAGCCTTGTACTGAGGTTGCTTGGGCAGACTTGAAGGCTAAAGCCGTAAAAGAATTGTCTGGCAAACGCTTGTTCGTTGTCGATACATTCTGTGGCGCTAACGCGGCTACTCGTTTGAAAGTACGTTTCATCATGGAGGTTGCTTGGCAAGCTCATTTCGTAACCAATATGTTCATCCGTCCGACAGCTGAGGAATTGGCTAACTACGGTGAGCCTGATTTCGTGTCTTTCAACGCTGCTAAGGCAAAGGTTGAGAACTTCAAGGAGTTAGGTTTGAACTCTGAGACTGCTACTGTTTTCAACTTGAAGACTAAAGAGCAAGTTATCTTGAATACTTGGTATGGTGGTGAGATGAAGAAGGGTATCTTCTCTATCATGAACTACTTGAACCCGTTGCGCGGTATCGCTTCTATGCACTGCTCCGCTAATACGGATAAAGCAGGTAAGAGCTCAGCTATCTTCTTCGGTTTGTCTGGTACAGGTAAGACTACTTTGTCTACAGACCCGAAACGTATGTTGATCGGTGACGATGAGCACGGATGGGATAACGAGGGTGTATTCAACTACGAGGGTGGTTGCTATGCTAAGGTTATCAACTTGGATAAAGAGAGTGAGCCGGATATCTTCAACGCTATCAAACGTGACGCTCTTCTTGAGAACGTAACGGTTGCCGCTGATGGTAAGATCGATTTCGCTGATAAGTCTGTTACAGAGAACACTCGTGTTTCTTATCCGATCTATCACATCGAGAACATCGTTAAGCCGGTTTCTAAAGGCCCGCACGCAAAACAAGTTATCTTCTTGTCTGCTGACGCATTCGGCGTATTACCTCCAGTATCTATCTTGACTCCGGAGCAAACTCAATACTACTTCTTGTCTGGATTTACCGCTAAATTAGCAGGTACAGAACGTGGTATCACGGAGCCGACTCCTACATTCTCCGCTTGTTTCGGTGCTGCTTTCTTGTCATTGCACCCGACAAAATATGGCGAAGAGTTGGTTAAGAAGATGGAAATGACTGGTGCTAAGGCTTACTTGGTGAACACAGGTTGGAACGGTACTGGCAAACGTATCTCTATCCGCGATACTCGTGGTATCATCGACGCTATCCTTGATGGTTCTATCAACGAGGCTCCGACAAAGAAGATCCCGTATTTCGACTTCGAGGTTCCGACTGCGTTACCTGGCGTAGATCCGAAGATCTTAGATCCTCGCGATACATATGCTAACGCTGCTCAATGGGATGAGAAGGCTAAGGATTTGGCTGCTCGTTTCATCAAGAACTTCTCTAAGTTCACGGGCAACGAAGCTGGTAAGGCATTGGTTGTTGCTGGTCCTAAGTTGTAATTGCTTAAAAAACCTTGATCAAAAAAGGTCGAGGTTTAAAAATATCTTTATAAAAAAGCGTAGAATCACTGATTCTGCGCTTTTTTTATGATAACTACATTAATTTTATTATAAATGTAAAGTAGTTTTAAAAAATATTCCTACCTTTAGAGCAAATTATCTGTTATAAGAAGAGCATAAAAAGAAGTAATGATAAAAAAACTGGCACTTATTATTGGCTTTGTAATTTGTTTGTCATCTTGTGGCAAGGATTATGTCTACCGGATTGAAGGGGAACTTTCTAATCTGGAAGATCAAACCGTGTATGTCGTATTTGAGAAAGATAATTACAAAGAGGTTGATACGGTGGTTTGTACGAAACCCGGGCAGTTCCAGATTGATCAAAAGGAAGCGGGCTTCCATTGCGTGACTATTTTCTTTGAGGATAAGGAGCATTGGGTTACAGTTTATCTGGAACCGGGGGAAACGGTAAAAATCACGGGCGACGCTAACTCTCCATTGCTGTTGCAGGTAAAGGGGGGACGGACAAATGATAAATTGACCGCTTTTAAGAAAAAACTCGTTCCTTTATTGACGGAATTGACGAATCTGTCAAATTCGTTGAATAGCAAAGATTTAAATGATACGATTGAGGAGACTGATATCACCGCTCGTTTGGCGAATATTAATATGCAACTGAGTGAGGAAGCGATCCGGTACGTGAAAGAGAACCCGGATGAAGAGGCTTCCGTTGTCTTGATCCAGTCTTTTTTCTCAGATCCCGATGATACGCGTAAGATTGATGAGTTGTTGGCGTTATTGAATCCGAAGTTGAAAGACTTTTATCTGGTGAAGGAGCTAGAGCAATATAGCGCCCGTGCGAAACGTACGGCGTTGGGTGCGGAAGCTCCTGATTTCTCTGTAAAGAATATTTATGGGAATACGGTTAGCTTGGATTCTTTCCCACAGAAATATTTATTGCTGACGTTTACCGCTCCTTGGTGTGATATGTGTCAGACAGAGGATTTATACCTGGATAAGGTAGCGATGAAATATCCGAAAGATCAGTTGGAGATTCTTTTGATTAGCTTGGATGACAATCCGATGAATGTACGCGATATATTAAGAAAGGACAGTATCGCTTGGAACTTGGTGACTGATTCGGCAGGACAAGCGGCTATGCTGATCGATTTATATAATGTAAGTGCATTGCCTCGTTGTTTCTTGATCGATGAAGATCATAAGATATTGATGAAAACCGAGAACGGAATAGAAATCAGGCAGACACTGGAAAACTTGTTTGAGGTCTAGGCTGAGTTGACAGTTGACAGTTAAATCATAAATTATAAATCATAAATCTTAACTATGTTGGTAAAATCTTACGCCGCTGCAGTGCAGGGTATTTCCGCTACGGTTGTTACCGTAGAAGTGGACTGTTCCAAAGGTATACAATTCTTTTTAGTCGGTCTTCCGGACGTGGCCGTGCGGGAGAGCCACGAGCGTATTATCTCGGCCTTACAATTCTGCGGGTATAAGTTCCCCCGTAATCGTATTGTCATTAATATGGCTCCCGCGAATATCCGCAAGGAAGGCTCCTCGTATGACCTCCCTTTGGCGATCGGCATATTGGCGGCGGCGGAGCAGATCGATTCTTCCGCTTTATCCAAATTCCTGATGATGGGAGAACTTTCGATGGATGGCAGCCTCCAGCCTATTAAAGGAGCCTTGCCTATCGCTATCAAGGCCCGGGAGGAAGGCTTCAAAGGCTTTATCTTACCCAAGCAAAACGCTTGTGAGGCGGCGGTGGTGAACAACCTGGAAGTCTATGGTGTCTCTAACATCAAGGAAGTGCTGGAATTTATGGATGGGAAGCGAACCTTGTCTCCTACGGTTATTGATACCCGCAAAGAGTTCTATGACCGGCAGCAGCTCTTCGATTGCGATTTCTCGGATGTACGAGGTCAAGAGAATGTAAAGCGGGCGATGGAGGTTGCCGCCGCCGGTGGACATAACTTAATCATGGTAGGCCCTCCGGGAAGCGGTAAATCGATGCTGGCGAAACGTCTCCCTACGATCTTGCCTCCGTTCACTTTACAAGAATCCTTGGAGACGACTAAAATTCATTCGGTAGCTGGAAAGATAAGTGGGGGCACCTCCTTAATGGTGCAACGCCCTTTCCGTTCCCCACACCATACGATCTCGAATGTGGCGATGGTGGGAGGTGGGGCTTTCCCGCAACCCGGAGAAATCAGTTTGGCGCACAACGGGGTCCTTTTCCTCGACGAGCTTCCCGAGTTCAACAGAAGCGTGTTGGAGGTGATGCGTCAGCCTTTGGAAGATCGCCTGATCAACATTTCCCGTGCCCGTTTCACGGTGGAGTATCCCGCGGGCTTTATGCTGGTGGCCTCCATGAATCCTTGTCCCTGTGGCTATTACAATCATCCGGATCGTCCTTGCCTTTGCTCTCCGGGTGCCGTCCAGAAATATATGAACCGTATCTCCGGGCCATTGCTGGATCGTATCGATATACAGATAGAAATCGTCCCTGTCCCTTTTGAGAAGATATCCGAACAACAACCATCCGAACCCAGTATTGCTATCCGCGAGCGTGTGATCAAGGCCCGTGCGATTCAAGAGAAACGCTTTGCCGCTAACGACGGCATCTATTGCAATGCCCAGATGAACACGAAGCTCCTCCATCAATACGCCGTCCCCGACGCGGCGGGTCTCTCTATCCTCAAGACCGCCATGCAGCGCCTCTGCCTCTCCGCCCGTGCCTACGACCGTATCCTAAAAGTCTCCCGCACGATAGCCGATTTGGATGCTTCCGAACGAATAGAGGTACGGCATTTGGCGGAGGCGATACAGTATCGGAGTTTGGACCGGGAGAACTGGGGAATGTAAAGATTAGGCTAAATCTATCTAGATGTCAAAAGCCCGTATTTACCGGACGCGGATGAGCGCAGTAATGCGGATGTTATTCTCGATTATGTGTATATTTATAGT
Source organism: Parabacteroides sp. (assembly GCA_028689545.1). Taxonomy (GTDB): domain Bacteria; phylum Bacteroidota; class Bacteroidia; order Bacteroidales; family Tannerellaceae; genus Parabacteroides. The sequence continues at coordinate 52,748 of JAQVCX010000005.1, read as the reverse complement.
ATTATAAAGTTCGATTATGTGTATATTTGCGATATTGTAAAGTTTGATTATGTGTAATAGTATGCTTATGAGAAGAAAAATATATCAAGACTTGCTTCAATGGAAGCGGACTAGGAAAGGAGATGTAGCCTTACTGATAGAAGGAGCTCGACGCGTAGGCAAGAGCTATATAGTAGAAGAATTCGCGAAAAAAGAATACGAATCCTACCTTCTCGTAGATTTCAGCAAGGTAAACCCTCAAGTTATGCAATTCTTTGAGTTGTATATGGATGACTTGGATACTTTGTTTATGAACCTTCAGGTGTATTACAACAAGAAGATTATCCCTCGTCGTTCAGCCATGGAGGAAGCACGCTCGCTGATTATATTCGACGAGGTGCAGTTTTGTCCCAAAGCAAGAGCTGCCATCAAACACTTGGTTATCGACCATCGTTTTGATTACATAGAGACAGGATCGCTTATCTCTATTAAAAAGAACGTAAAGGATATTATGATCCCCTCCGAGGAACATGCCATCGAAATGAATCCAATGGATTTTGAGGAATTCCTTTGGGCATTGGGTGATGAAATGATGATGCCTTATATCCGGAACCAATTTGAGAAATTGAAACCGATGGGCGTATTTCATCGCAAGGCATTGGACTACTTTCGGCAATATCTGATAGTGGGTGGTATGCCACAGGCGGTAGCTAAATTCGTTAAGGTGAAAAACTTTGAAGAGGTTGATGAGGTGAAACGTGATATTCTGGCACTTTACAGAAACGACATACGTAAATATGCCGACAACCAAGAAACGAAGGTGACGGCTATTTACGAAGAGATTCCAGGCCAATTACAAAAGCATGAAAAGAAATTCAAGCTTTCAGCCTTACAAGAAGAAGCTCGTATGAGAGATTACTCTGATGCCTTCTTCTGGTTGAGCGATTCAAGGATCATCAATTGTTGTTATAACTCTACAGCGCCAAGTATTGGGCTAAGGCTTAATGAAGAGCGTACCACATTGAAGTGTTACATGGGCGATACCGGATTGCTCATCAGCCATGCTTTTGATGAACGTGGTATTGTAAGCGATGAACTTTATAAAAAGCTGATGTTTGATAAATTGGAAGTAAACGAAGGCATGTTGGTTGAAAATGTTGTCGCCCAAATGCTCAAGGCATCGGGTCACAAGTTGTATTTCTACAGCAAAAACACGACAACTATCGCGGAGGATAGAATGGAGATTGATTTCTTGATTCAAAAGCCGACTATCACAAGCCGGCACAACATATCGCCCATTGAGGTGAAATCCGGGAAAAAATATAGCATAACGTCACTCAAAAAGTGTATCGCTAAATTTGGTAATCAATTGTCTACGCCTTATGTGCTGCATGGAAGTGATTTAACCGAGGAGGATGGCATTGTGTATTTACCTCTCTACATGACCCCTTTGCTATAATAGGGTTTACGATAAGGGTGCATCACAAAAGGTCGCTATCTGCGGTAAAGCGATAGCAAATTTAAGTTCTCGGACCGCCTGGGGGGAGGAGCCGTAAAAGATCAGCTATTCCTATATTCCTGTGGGCCGATGCCAACGTATCGCTTGAAATATTTGCCGAAGAATGACACGTTGCAAAAATTCAAGGATTCTGCTATCTGGTTGATTGGCAGATCTGTTGATTTAAGCTGAGTCCTTGCGTCCATAATCACCATGGCGGAGATAATCTCTGTGCACGTTCGTCCGGTCGTCTCTTTTATGGTCGTGCTTAAATGGGCCGCCGTGATTCTCAATTTATTCGCGTAGAACGATACGTTGCGTTCTTTCATATAATTCTGGATAACCAGCTCGGTGAATTCCTTGGTGATTTTCTTACTCTTTATCAATATATTGTTGTACGGAGAGACCTTCTTATAGGTCTCTTTCAAATAAGACAGTAGCAAGCTCAACGTAGATTTACAGATATCGCTGTTTGCCGGCAGATACCCGTTCTCCTGCGCTTTCAGCAGCAGCTCGAAGTAGCTGTGATAAATCTGCTTGTCATTCTCTTCCAACGCGATAATCGGCCTTTCCCTCATCTGGTAATAGTGTTCGGGGATGATCTTGAACAGATTGATGTTCTGCAAGAACTCGGAGGAGAATCCGAGGAAATAGATCTTCAAATTCCCTTTCGCCTGATGGATCTGCAAAATACATTGTGGAAACAAGGTGATGAAACTCATCGGCTGTATCTGGTATCTGACCAAATTGATGGATGCCTCTATGTCCCCATCAAGCAATAAAACGAATATCCCGGCCTTTAGGCGGCAGGGTGAATCCGTATATAGATTCAATAATTCTTTGGTGATATCCGTACCCACGACACTCTGGATGGGGATATCTATTTTGGGTAGATCTTTTTGCATCGATTATGAAATTTGAACGATACAAATATAGGCTTATTTCCCATAATAGTACGTATATCTACCTAAAAAACACAAAGAATCAAAGGTTTGATACATCGTTGAAGAATGTGGTCAAAACTTGTGAAAAATAAGCATGATATAATAAATAGGACACTCTTTCTCTAAAATAGACCTTGTGGATATTGGGAAATTGCCGTTATTTTGCAACCGTTTTAATGGGATAATTTAAAAAGAATAGAAATCAATAACATTTTCACATGAGAAAATTGAGGACTTTATTAGTAAAAATGGCCTGCGCCTTGGCGGGAGGCCTGATGTTGAGTGCCTGCTCCTCGGAGGAGGAAGGCACGCTGGCTCCGGAGGGAAAAGGCTCGGTGCAACTGAGCTTAGCGGCCGAGATGGGGTTTGAGACGAAGACGAAGGCGGTCGATGAGGGCGCTTATCTGACAACTCGCCCACTTGACGATTATAAGGTGAAGATCTTGAACAATGAAGGTCAGGTGGTGTCGGGTTGTGAATGGACGTACTCGAATGTCCCCAAGGATTTGATCGAGCTGAGCAACGGCTCTTACAAAGTGGTAGCTTACGATGGTGAGGAGTTTAACTCGAGTGCCTCTACCCGCGCCGGTATCTATATGTATGGCTCTACCGCGTTCGACGTGAATAGCGATCAGGTAACCGGTACAAAGGTGAGTTGTAAGCCGGCTTGCGGAAAGCTGGTCGTGAAATTTGGCGATACTATGGCTACTTATTTCTCTGATTACGCCGTTCATTTCGCTACTCAAGCGGCTGGCGAGAACGCTTCGATCATTTGGCCGAAGGGAGACACGGATCCTCTTTACGTGAAGCTGGCCGAGGCGGGGGAGAACGTGAAGGCGACTTTCGTGTTTACCAAAAAGGATGGGACGAAGGCCAATGTCGATGCCTTGACCCGTGCGATGAAGTGGGGCAGTATGTGGACAATCACGGTGAACCCGAAAGTGGAGGATACGACCGGCAAGCTAGGCATCACGATTACTTTCGATGATAGCACGAACGATAAGCCTATCGATATCGAGATCCCTTCCAATTGGCTCTAATAGTTATTAGGATGTAAAACCAGTAGAACAAATTTAATGATGAATATAAGATATACGATAATGGCGGGTTGCCTCCTGATGATGGGGCTGGCTTCCTGCGAGATGAAGAACGAGATCCTAAGGAAGGATGATGATTCTTCCGAGATGGGCTTGCTGAATCTGGGCGTGGCCGTAGACGCGAAGAACAACGACGTGCAGACCAAGGCCGAGGCTGAGTCCGGAACCTCAGAGACTATCCCGGCGGTGAGCGCCACGGGATATATCGTGGAGATCAGCAACAGCGAGGGGATTTACAAGACCCTTACCTACGATCCTACGAATCCCTCCGTAGAACTTCCGGTAGGCGACTACACGATGTATTCCCATAAGCCGGGCGAACCGGAGGAGACGGCACCTTACTATGGCGGAAGCACCTCTTTCTCGGTGAAGAAGAGTGAGGCTACCGATGTCACCGTCACCTGTAAGATGGAAAATACGAAGTTCCAGCTCGCTTACTCCACGGAGATGCAGGCTTCCTTTAAGAGCTGGACTGTCACGGTGAAGGCCGGTACGCGCGTCAAGGAGCTTGTATGGTCTGGCACGGGCACTTTTTCGCAACCTGACGCTTTCTATTGGATGTTAGGTGAAGGCGTAAAGGAAATTAAGGTCTCTTTCGTAGGAGTGAACAAGAATGACAAGCCTGTTCGCGAGAGCCGTACGATTGCGAAGCCTGCCGAGGCCGAGAGTTCCGACTGGCTGGGTGGCGATGCGTTGGCTATCACGATGAAACCGGGCGAGTATGATCCTGAAAAGCCGAATGGTGTGCAGGGTATCGAGATATCCGCTGAGGTGACGTGGGATGGACACGAGGATACCGTGGACGTGCCGGTGGAGCCGAGTGATCCGGATGCTGGAGCGCCGACTATTACTGGAAGTTGTATCGGACAAGAGCTAACTTATACTGACGGCGATAAGACGCAACCTGAAATTGCGGTTAGCATGAATGTGCCGGGCAAGATCAAGGATGTCAGGGTGCGGATGGAAACAACTAATAGTACGTTTAAAGGAATGTTGGCTGAGTTGAATGGCTATGATTTAACAAAAGAGGGAGGTGAGACATTGATAGATAATGAGGTTTTAGGAACACTTTTCCCTTTACCTAAGGCTGGTGAACTTACATATGATTTTAGTCTTAGCAGTACATTGTTTGGTATGTTGGCAAATCAGTACGGGACTCATACATTCTATTTGACAGTGGAAGATCAGTCAACCCCATCTAAAACAGCAGAGGCGAGTTTTAAAATAACGATACAAAAAAAACAGCAAACCGAACAATGAAACATATTTATTATATTCTAGTTATAAGCGTGATGGCTTTTTCTCTCTTTTCCTGTCAAGGGGATGAGTTAGAGTCAAAAGACAATGTGGGTTACCTACGTGTAGCCTTGGAACAGAGTACGGAGGTGAACACGAAGGCCGATGTGACGTATAAACCCAAGCAGATGCGTGTGGTGATCAAGAACGCGGACGGCGTGGAGAAGTTTGCGACGAATGACCATACGGCGGACTTAGAAGGCAAAGAGCTTTCGTTGAAGCAAGGAGAATATACCATCGAGGCCGTTTCTTACGGATGGGACGGCAATTCCGGAGCGGATCGCGCCTATTATACGGGCAAGACCACGGTGACGATCGAGAAAGGCAAGACAGCAACAGCCAATTTGGTTTGTTCCTTGGCGAACGTGAAGGTGACGGTGGCTTTCGAGCAGGCTTTCTTGGATAAGTTGGGCAATGGTTCCATCAAGGTGCAGGTAAAGAGCGCTACCTCCTCGGTCACTCCGGTGGATTTCGCCCCGAACGGTACGAGTGTGGCCTATTTCCCGGTTTCCGACTTGACGGTGGCTTATACGGTTGTTTCCGTTGCCGGAAAAACAAGCTCTAAGGAGCTACCAATCTCAAAGGTCAGCGCAAAAGATCATTATATCTTGAACTTTAAGAATCAATCTACGGGTACGGGAAATGTAACCGTAACGGTAGATCCTACGATGAACCAGTACACATACGACTTTACGGTCGATCCGAACGCAAAGAATGGCGCTACCTTGTCCGCAAATCCGTGGAGTCAGTTCGTTTACCTGACAGCTTCGGATATCACGCTTGATTCCGGCGAACTTTCATCCTTGAAGTTCCAGTATCGTATAAAGGATACGGAGACATGGATGGATGTAGCGACTACGGTCAACGCAGCTGAGTATTCCGCTGCGGCTACCTTGAAGGGATTGACAGTTGCCACGGCATACGAATATCGGTTGACAGACGGAGAGATCAGCGTTGCTACGGGAGAATTTACCACGGAGACGGAGATCGCCTTGTATAATGGATCTTTTGATAAATGGTATACAAACGGAAAGATAATTTATGCGATAGATCAAGCGGATGCGACCCAAAGCGATTCAAATGATTATTTAATTTCTTTCTGGGACAGTGGTAATCCGGGTGCTTCAATGGGAAATGCGAATCCGACTTCCGGCGAGAGTACGATAGTGCATACATCCGGAGGTATGTCCGCTAAGTTGGCTTCTCAGTTTGTTGGTATCGGTGGCATTTTGGGGCAATTCGCCGCCGGTAATTTATACACAGGACATTTTGTGACGACGATTGGTACCTCCGGAGCGGAGTTGCAATTTGGCTCTTCATTTACATCGCGGCCTACGCAGTTGCATGGTTACGTTCATTATACCCCGGGAACGGTTGATTATGTCTCTGATAAAGCCCCGCTAGCGAAAGGAGATACGGATCAAAATGACATTTATATAGCCTTGTCTGATAAGTCGGCACCCTATACCATTAATACAAAAGAGGGTACATTCATCAATTATGATACGGATCCCAATATTATCGCTTATGGCAAATTGTCGGATGCGGACAGAGGGTCGACGAATAATGCGTGGAGAGAGTTTACGATTGATTTGAAATATCGTGATTTGAGTCGCCAGCCAAAGTATATCATAATTGTCGCTAGTGCGAGTCGTTATGGTGATTATTTTGAAGGAAGTTCAAGCAGCGTTATGTACGTGGATGACTTTTCATTAATTTACGGAGACACTCCGCAGGTTCAAGAATAATTCCCTATATTTGCGAAACCCGTTTCGACCCCTCGAAACCCCTTTCCTGAAACCGGGAAATGCTTTTCGAGGGCTTGAAATGCTTTTCCGAGGCAAGAAAATACATTTCGAGGCCTCGAGATTCATTTCCTGAAACGGGGGAATGGTTCTCGACTCCTCGAAATCCGTTTTTTTAAACCGGAATAGGCTTTTCGACCCCTCGAAGCGGGTACAAACGAATAATAACCTTTTAAAAAATCGTATTATGGGTACATTCACATTGATTCCCCCGATGTCGTTGGGTAACTTGAACAAGGCCGAGAAGCTGAGCCTGTTGAAACGCTACATGAAACTGATGCCGAGCGGCTCCGGTTCCGAATCGCCGGACGAGATCTCGTTGCAAACCGATAGCGGAGTGCCCGCTCTCAATATCTCCGCCGGGCAGGTGACGCGCATGAACGCCATTGTCGGCGAGCTAACAGAGATCACGATGCAAACCTCCACCTCGGACGAGACACCGGAGATGCAGCAAGTAGAGGCCGACCGGGATACGGCAGGCAACTACGTGGTGCGCCGCGTGCTGGATTACGCCAAGCTGCCCCTCGTCGCCGAGCGCGCCGCCGCCCAGCGGATGGAACCCGCCTTTCGCGCTTACCGCGACTTCGCCAACCTGCCCACGGCGCAGGAGACGGAGGTGATCAATGGTCTGCTTACCGATCTGGCCAAGCCCGAGTTCGCCGAGCCGGTGGCTACCTTGCAGTTGGCACCTTACATCGCCGAGCTACGACGGCTCAACGACCGCTACGCCGAGCTGGCCGCCCTGCGCGACAAGTCGAGATCGGTACGAACCGAGAACGTGACCTCCAAGGATCTATCCATCGAGGCGCAAGACCTGCTGGACGACATGTGCGCCCTGGCCAACGCCTCCAGCCTGTTGCAACCCTCGGAAGAGGCGCGCGTATTCGTACGCGACGCGACCCACCTTTTCGCCCAAGTACGTACCGCCTACAAGCAACGTTCGAAGGGCACGCCCGCCGAACCCGCCGAACCCGGCACGCCGGAACCCGGAGGAGGAGGAGGGGATACCGAATCTCCCGATGAAATATGACTAGAACAGGAAAAATGAGAATAAACAAACTAATCTGCCTGACCCTCCTCTGCGCCCTTTGCGCGGGGGAGGCTTGGGCCCAACGTGGCAAGAGAGCCATCAAGCGCATCGACCGAGAGGTGCAAGAGACCGTCTTCATCCCGAAAGGTACATGGATGGCGGGAGGAACCGTCTCCTATACCGAGCACGACGCGGGAAACCTGAATTTCCTCATCTTGAAGAACGTGGAGGGGAACGGCTACAACTTCGGCATCAGCCCCTACGCGGGCTATTTCTTCCGCAACAACATCTCCGCGGGTATGCGTTTCGCCTATAACCGCAACTACCTCGACCTGAAGAACTTCGAGCTGAACCTCGGCGAGGATCTCAACATCAGCCTCGACAACCTCTATTATCTGGAGCATAAGTACGAGGTATCCGGCTTCCTGCGTACCTATATGCCCATCGGACGCAGCAAGATATTCGGCCTTTTCAACGAGGCGCGCCTCACCTATGGATACGGTACGGGCAAGAACTCCACCGGGACGGGTGTCACCTACGACGGCTCCTACCAGACCTCGCACAACCTGCAGATCGGTATCGCCCCCGGGATGACGGCCTTCATCACCGACTGGTCGGCCGTGGAGGTATCGGTTGGCGTGATGGGATTCGACTTCAAGTGGGTCGACCAAAAGACCAACCAAGTGGAGGAAGGACATCAACGCGTCTCCTCCGGTAATTTCAAGATCAACCTATTCTCTATCAATATAGGTATGACCTTCTATCTGTAACAGGGAAAATATAATTGAATGAAGATAAAACGATTGAAGCTTAAAGAGAATTTACGCGTAGCGAGCCTAGTCGCCTTGTTGGGACTGGCCTCGTGTATCGAGAACGATATACCCTACCCGCTGGTGGAAGGAACGATCAGCGAGATCGTGACTGAGGGCCTGCGCGCCTCGGAAGACGGGACGGTGGCCTCGGGCGTAGACATAGACCGCACGGCGCGTACCGTGACGCTCTACGTGAACGACTCCGTGGACGTGTCGCGGCTGAAACTGACGCGCCTCATACTCGATCCGCGCGACGCGACGATCGAGCTGGACTCCGCCCGCTGCGACGATAAGGCGAAATTCCCTTTTCATGATTTCGCCTCGCTCGACAGTCTCGCGCTATCGGCCAATACGCGGCTCGACTTCTCCACACCGCTGGCGATGAACGTTCGCACTTACCAAGATCATCCGTGGACACTTACCGTACACCAGATCGTGGATCGTACGGTAGACGTAGACGGCATGGTAGATCACTTGGTGGATCCTGTCAGCCGCGTCGTCATGATCTACGTGAGCGCGGATCAGGATCTTTCCAACATAAAGATTCACACCCTCAACCTTGGCGGTGCCTATGGGCGTGTCACGCCCGACCCTACTACGGTGCGCGACTTCACCTATCCGCAGACCTTCTACGCCGCCCGTGCCGGCGATGAGACCTGGCAAGAGTGGAAAGTGGTGGTAGAGCCAACCGAGGATAGCCCTTCCACCGCGTCGAACGTCTTCCCTATGGCGACGAAAGCCACGCTTACCGGCTCCGTGCAAAGCGGCAAGACCCCGGTGGTGGAATATAAGGAACAGACGGCCTCCGCGTGGAGCGCGACGGCGGACGTGAAGACTTCGGGAACCTTCTTCACCGCTACGATAGGCGGGCTGCGGGGCGGTACGGCCTACGATTACCGCGTCAGCGTAGACAACGCGCAGGCGAGCAGCGGCTCGTTTACCACCGCCGGTGAGGTGGCATTGACGAACGGCAGTTTCGAGGATTGGTCGCAAGACGGCAAGCAGTGGAATCCGTGGCCCTCGGGTGGAACCTCTTTCTGGGGGACCGGTAACCCGGGCGCGGCGGCTTTCATTGGCAACCTGACGACACCTACGACCGAGAGTGTATCCGGGAAGGCCGCCTTGCTGGAATCGAAGGATGCCGTGATCAAGCTGGGAGCCGGGAATATCTTCACGGGCGATTTCGCCTTGGATGGCACGAATGGCGTGCTGCAATTTGGTCGTCCGTTTGCCTCGTTCCCTACCTCCCTCAAGTTTCAATATAAATATACCTCAACCACGATCAATCGCATCGGGCAGGAAGTGGGCAGTCTGGAAAGTCTCCGGGGCCGTCCGGACTCGTGCCAGATCTATATCGCCCTCTCGGACAAGTCGGAGCCTTACGAGATCCGCACCAAGCCCTCCGTCCGGCAGGTGTTCGATAAGAACGACAAGAATATCATCGCCTATGGCGAGTACACCAGCGGGCAGTCCACCACGAGCTATCGGCAGATCGAGATCCCCTTGGAATACCGGGCCACGAATCGTACGCCCAAATATATCATCATCGTGGCGGCGGCCAGCAAATATGGCGATTACTTTATCGGCGGTGAGGGTAGCACCCTTTGGATAGACGAGATGAAATTGGTTTACGAATAAAAAAACAGGAATATAAGGATATGAGAAAGATGATACGACAGATAATGACTTTGGCCACCCTTTGCTGGATGATGGCGGGATGCGCCGACGAGGTTCTCCGCCGCGATGGCGCTGAGGGCCAAGGGCGCTTGCTCCTCAGCGGCATCGAGGTGGAGGCTGTTGTCGGCGACGTGCTGACGAAGGCTTCGCTGGCGGAAGGCGCGATCCCCGCCGCCTCTGATTTCACGATAACGATAGTCAGCGCCGCCACGGGCGAGACCGTGAAGACCCTGCAGCCGGGCGTGGAGGCGGGATGTTTCCTACCCACCGGAGAGTATCGGGTGAGAGCGTCTTATGGCGAGGAGGCGGGCATGTCTGCCGTCCCTTATTTTTATGGAGAGAGCGGCAAGGTGACGATCACGGCGGGCGAGGTGAAATCGGTCTCCCTTACGGCTTCTTTGATGAGCGCCGTCATTCATCCTCAGATGGCGGATAAATTAGTGGGCCAATATAATTTCTATACCTTGACAGTATCGGAGACCGGTGGCTCGGGAGCCACGCTTTCGCATACATTGACCAATGGCGAGGACTTCTTTGTCTCCGGCGGCAAGGGTAAGACGTATAACCTGATCCTAGCCGGTCAGAATAAATTAGGTGAGTCAGTCTCGCATACTTGGAGTTACAGCGATCTGGTGAGACGTATACGCTACATCGTTCAATGCGACCCGGATCTGCCGTCCTTCACCCTTCCCGCGCAAAGCGATGGCGATGCGTGGAGCAAGTTTGTGTATATCACGCCGATGACAGCAAAGGATATAGCATACAAACCAGAGGGGTTGACTGATGAAGAAATCTTGTTGAATGCAAAATATGAGGTTTCTGCGGATGGCTCTAATTGGATTCAAGCTGTTAAGAAAGCAGATAAATGGATCGTAGAAGGATTGAATCCATCTACAACGTATTTTTTACGATCAAACTTTTTTGAGGTATATAGTAACTCTTTACAGGTGATGACGGAAAGCGCTTTTCCTGTTCCTAATGGGGATTTTGAGGAGTTGAAGGAAACTGTGAATATTTCCGGAATGAATCAGGGGGGGAGATGGAGAGCTACGGCATTAGGATCGTATTACCAGAATACTTGTAATTTTACAATTAATGAACCTAGCAATTGGGCAAGTGTAAATGTGAAAACCTGCAATACGAATAGCTCGAACAGAAATTCATGGTTTGTTATTCCTTCTACCTACAATACTACATTGTCTTGGACAGGAATAGTCCCTAGTTATGGTATTTGGGGTGGAGGAGGATCTGAAACTCCAGGTGTATATCAAAATTTGTCTGCGCAAAATAAAGCTAATGCCATGGTCATCCGTAATGTAGCATGGGATGCAAATGGAACTTCTCCTTCAGATGATAGTAAGACTACTGGAAGTTCAGGTTACTATAATCGAAATGTGCCTACTATAGCTAATCGATCTGCGGGAAAACTTTTCCTTGGTTCTTATTCTTATGTTAATGGAATTGAGAGCTATAATGAAGGTGTAGGTTTTGAATCACGTCCATTAATACTGAAGGGATATTATAAGTATGTACAAGACGGGAATGATAATAGTGAGACCGGAATAGTGACGATCTCTTTGTTGAATGGAAATACTATAATAGGAACGGCTAGTAAAGCTTTAACCTCAGTTTCCGACTATACGGAGTTTGAAGTGCCAATTGTATATTCAGATTATTCTTTAAAAGCAACACGGTTGAGTATTATGATTACTTCTTCGAACCACGCTTCTTACAATCAGTCAGAAGAGACTTCTTCTATTAAGACTACGAATTATAATGGACGATATGAATCAGCATCTCGTGGTGCAATGTTGACAATCGATAACTTGACATTCTCTTACGAACAATAAATGTAATATTGAATTATGATTATGAATAAGCGAATCCTATATCTATTATCCGCCCTGTGTTTCTTCTCATTCGCCTCTTGTACGAACGAGGAGGAACCTGCGCTTAGCGAAGAGAAAGGCGAGATCTGGCTATCCGTAGTCGATACCTCGAAAGTAGAGGTCGTTACCCGTGCCTTGTCCGGTTTTGATGTGAAGGATTTCAACGTGAGCCTTTCCCGGGGCGAGACGGTGGTATTCTCCTCTCGTAAATACGGCGATATCGCCGGTTCCCCCATCACTTGTGGCGCGGGATCCGGCTACCTTCTCACGGCAGAGAGCTGTACGGAGGGCGAGGCCGAGCGTACCAATAGCGGTTGGGGGCAGGCTCGTTTGGCGGATGATACCTTGTTTACCGTCAAGCCCGTGGTGGCAACGGAGGTAACGCTGAAATGCGCCTTGGCAAATTCCTCGGTAAATGTAGAGTTCAGCGACTTTATCAAGAAACTCCTCTCAAGCTATAAGATCACCCTGTATGCCGCCGATGCGTCGAGCCGCAGCTTCACCTTCGACAAGAGCAACTATAGTTACAAGACCTCCTATTTCAACGTAGGCACGGCGGGAAGGGCCTTGCAATATACAGTCAGCCTCACCTTGCCCGGCGAGAGCGTACCTCATACCTATTCGAGCACCCTCACCTTGGAGCCTTCGCACAGCTATCATCTCACGGTGAAGCTGGATAATGAATCCAAGTCGAAAATCTCGATCGGTATTACGGTGGATGGCACGCTGGTTGAAGAAAAGACGTTCACGGAGATTATCAATCCCTATAAATAATCTTACGACAGCCGGATTTTATCAGCCAAATGCGGCTGTTGCCCCGGGGACTGGATATGGAAGCGAAAGGAAACCTTGAAGAATGGAGAATCATATGATAGCAGATATAACTATACCCTATGCCGTGGCGGATTTCGCCGAAATGCGCGAGCGTGGTTTTTATTATGTGGACAAGACGCGGTTCATTCCTTATCTGGAACGTTATAACGCTCCCGTGTTCCTGCGACCCTGTTGTTTTGGCAAAAGTCTGCTAGTCTCCATGCTCGCCCATTATTACGACCGTAGCAAGGCGCGTCGTTTCGATGAGCTGTTTGGCGGTACGTGGATCGGGGCAAATCCGACTACGGAGCATAGCCAATACTTGATTATCCGTTATGACTTCTCGAAGATGGTGGTGGATAATACGATGGAGGGGTTGGAGTAAAACTTCAATGACTTGAATTGTACCCCGGTGGAGATCATGGTGGAGCATAACCGAGACCTATTCGGGGACTTCAAGTTCTCGACCAAGGGCAACGCTACCCAAATGCTGGAGGAAGTCCTTGCTTTCGCCCGTATGCATGATCTGCCCAAGGTTTATATATTGATCGACGAATACGATAACTTCACCAATCAATTGCTGACAGCCTATAAGGATCCGCTTTACGAGTCCGTCACTACCGGCGATAGTTTCTTGCGTACTTTTTTCCTGGTGATCAAGGCGGGGATCGGAGAGGGTAGTGTCCGTACTTGCTTTTGTACGGGCGTATTGCCGGTCGCTATGGATGACTTGACGAGTGGCTACAATATAGCCGAGAACCTTACTTTTGAGCCTACCTTCACGGAGATGCTGGGCTTCACGCACGAGGAGGCCTCGGAATATCTTCGCTATGTTATCCGGAAATATGGTAATAATGAGGATCGGTTCGATGAGCTTTGGACATTGATCGTGAATAATTACGATGGCTACCGCTTCTTGCCCAACGCGCGCCCATTGTTTAACTCCACTATATTGACGTATTTCTTTAAGAATTTCGCTGAGTTAAAGGGAGGTGTCCCCGACGAGATGGTAGACAGGAATCTTCGTACGGGCATGAATTGGATCCGTCGCCTCACCATCACCTTGGAGAATGCGAAGGAGATGCTGGATGCCTTGGTGATCGATGGTGAGTTGATTTACTCGCAACCGGATTTGAGGAGCAAATTCAATAAGCATAAGTTCTTCGATCCGAGGTTTTATCCGATCAGCCTTTATTATCTGGGGATGACAACGCTAAAAAATCAGTTCAAGATGACGCTTCCCAACTTGACGGCGCATAGTGTCTACATGAATTACTACAATGAGCTGAATCGGATCAGTGATGATGCTCGTCGTTTTGTACCGATCTATGAGGCTTTTATGGATCATCTCCAGTTGGAACCCTTGATAGAGAACTATTTCAAGGAATATCTAGGCCAGTTCCCCGCGCAGGTATTCGATAAGATGAACGAGAATTTCATCCGTTGTTCCTTCTATGAGGTACTGAGCCGCTATTTGAGTTTCTGTTATACTTTCGCCGTGGAGCAAAACTTGCCCAGCGGGCGTGCGGATCTGGTCTTGACGGGTATACCGGGCACCGCATTTCATAATGACTGCCGGGTGGTGGAGTTTAAGTACTTCAAGGCCAAGGATGCGGCATCGGTTGAGGCCTTGGAATCCGTGCGTCCGGATGACGCGGAGCAGGTAAAAGGATACGCCGCCGATATCAACCGTCAGTTTCCCGCCTATCACATGAGGACTTATGTGGTGTATATAGCGGCCGGGAAGGTCTGTAAAATGTGGGAGGTCCTTTATCGCCCATGGGCAGTCGGATAACGAGAATTCCAAGGGTGATTCATTCTTGTTTTCCTTTATACCCGGAGAGGTCGATATTCAGGCTACCTACGGGAATAATTCTATAGAGATGGAACGACTGAACCGGAAGATCTGGCCGGTGATGAATCCTTTGATGGATGGGGAGTTTCATGTGCTGATCGTCTCACATATCTATACCGAGACAGGGGCGGTATCCAAAACCGCCGTCAACACTGCCATGTGGCGGGGAAATACCGTGAGGAAATATCTTAAAAACAAATACGAGCTTGATAATAAACATATTTCCTATTACGTAGACCGTAGTGGGGAGTGGGGGAATAGCGTGCATGTGTATCTGCTGTATTTCGCTATGCCAGAGTTCGCCAATAAACAGATCTTCTATTCCATGGATCAATCTATTCCGGCTATCTCTGCGAGCCTAAAACGATATACGGAGGTTCCGTATATTTACGTGCTCAATGATCCGGATCTTTGCGCGGATGATGAGGTCTTCGCTTATGTCGTGCTCGGTAACAAGGCCGATCTTCCTTATGAGGAGGGGGCGATGATCCCGGTGGCTCCTCCTGCTAAGGAGCAGGTGAGGCAAGTGCCGGTAGCTCCGACGGAGCCTAGGATTACCCGGCAGGAAACGGTGGCCGTAACGCCTGAGCCACAAGCCCCGGAACAGCGGTATACCGTGTCTCAACCCCGACAGGAGGCGACTCGTGCCGTGAAGACGGAGAAGGTCTATCCTACATACCAAATGATGAACTTGACTGTCAGGAGTAATTTGCTCCCTTGGTTTACGGTCTCTCCGGGCTTGAGCATCGGAAAGAATGGCGCGGAACTGAAGACGGGATCTATCATGCCCAACTTGGAATTGGAGTATATGTTTGGAGGTTGGGGGTCTATCGTACTAGGTGGTACGTATTCGCGGTTTGGCTATAAAGGAAACCCTAATAATTTGTGGGGAGTGTCGGTGTTATCTTTGGAGCCTCGCCTATGGTTTAACGATGATGGCACTTATCGGGGATTCAACGTGGGCTTGCAGATGAAATACGGTAACTTTAACGTACGCGATAATGAGCCGCTAGGACATGGAGAGACCGGACAGTTCTTCGGTATCGGGGCGATGCTGAATTATTTGCAACCTATCTCCGGAAACTTCGCTTTTGAGGCGGGCCTTGGCTTTGGCTCACGAATTATCTTTGATGCCTCCACCTACAAGCGGGATTATGATACACAGGTGAGCGAGACTACGGAGACATTCTCCGCTACCCATTTCATGCTAAACTTCCGGTTGGCGCTGGTGTATAGGTTTGGGTTTAAATAAAAACGGGTGGCATTTGCCACCCGCTCCATATCTTATTTCAATACCCTATCAATCCAATCCCTTCCTTTTTTTGTACTGATGAGTATGCGACTAATCGAACTTCTTTAACCAGTCTCTCCCTCGTTTGGTGCTGATAATGATACAGCCGATTATGCCAATAATAGCAAATGTGCCGAATACTGCGACTGCTGGTGTAATCATATTTGTCCCTCCTCTTTATTATTATTAGTGATTAAATACAATCCGATGGAAATGAATGTGAGAACAGCGGTACTTCCAACCCCGTAAATCAACCATCAGCTTGTTACGTCATTCATAATCGTAGCTAAAATAACCCCACCGATGATGAGCTTAGCTACGTCCAGTAAAAACTTCCCTAATTCTTTTAACATAGTTAATTGCTGATTAAATGAATACTTCGCAGCAAAGGAAACCATTCTTTTTTATCTAACCAAATTATTCCGTACCTTTGTCCCTCAAAAAGAGAACACAAGGTATGGAAAAACATTTTAAGAGAACGCTGATTACTACGGCGTTGCCGTATGCGAACGGACCGGTGCATATCGGACACTTGGCCGGGGTGTATGTGCCTGCTGATATTTATGCCCGTTACCTTCGTTTGAAGGGGGAGGAAGTGCTGATGATTGGTGGTTCAGACGAGCATGGGGTACCCATCACGTTGAGAGCGAAGAAAGAGGGGGTGACACCGCAGGATGTGGTGGATCGTTACCACGGTATTATCAAGAAATCGTTCGAGGAGTTCGGTATTACGTTTGATATCTATTCCCGTACCACTTCCGCTACGCATCATCAGATGGCCTCGGATTTCTTCCGTACATTGCATGATAAAGGCGAATTTATCGAGAAAACAAGCGAGCAATACTACGATGAGGAGGCGAAGCAATTCTTGGCCGACCGCTACATCACGGGTACTTGTCCGCATTGTGGCAACGAGAAGGCGTATGGCGACCAATGCGAGGCTTGCGGTACTTCCCTCAGCGCCACGGATCTGATCAACCCGAAATCCGCTATCAGTGGCAGCAAGCCGGTGATGCGGGAGACGAAGCATTGGTATCTGCCTTTGGATAAGTGGGAGCCGTTCTTGCGCCAGTGGATATTGGAAGGACATAAGGAATGGAAGCCGAACGTATACGGACAGTGTAAGAGCTGGCTGGATATGGGCCTGCAACCCCGTGCGGTGAGCCGTGACTTGGATTGGGGTATCCCTGTTCCCGTGGAGGGGGCGGAAGGAAAGGTCCTGTATGTATGGTTCGACGCTCCGATCGGTTATATTTCCAATACGAAGGAGTTGCTGCCGGATAGCTGGGAGACTTGGTGGAAGGACCCTGAGACTAAAATGGTCCATTTCATCGGTAAAGACAATATCGTGTTCCATTGCATCGTGTTCCCTTCCATGCTGAAAGCGGAAGGTTCTTATAACTTGCCTGAGAATGTCCCCGCCAACGAGTTCTTGAACTTGGAGGGCGACAAGATCTCTACTTCTCGCAACTGGGCGGTTTGGTTGAACGAGTATCTGGAGGATATGCCGGGCAAGCAAGACGTATTGCGCTATGTCTTGACGGCCAACGCACCGGAGACAAAGGATAATGATTTTACGTGGAAAGATTTCCAGGCTCGCAATAATAACGAGTTGGTAGCTATCCTAGGAAACTTCGTGAACCGTGCGTTGGTTCTTACGGATAAGTATTTCGAGGGTAAGGTGCCGGCGGCTGGCGAGTTGACAGATTACGATCGTCAGACCTTGAAGGATTTTGCGGACGTGAAAGAGAACGTGGAACGCCTGTTGGATACCTACCACTTCCGCGATGCGCAGAAAGAGGCGATGAACCTGGCCCGTATCGGAAATAAGTATCTAGCCGATATGGAGCCATGGAAATTGGCGAAGACGGATATGCCCCGTGTCGCTACGGTCATGAATATCGCTTTGCAGATTACGGCTAATCTGGCGATCGCTTTCGAGCCGTTCTTGCCGTTTAGCATGGAGAAACTGAACAAGATGCTGAATGTGGAACCGTTGGGATGGAATCGCCTAGGTGCTACGGATCTATTGGAGGCCGGTCATCCATTGGGCAAGGCAGAGTTACTGTTCGAGAAGATAGAGGATAGCGTGATCGAGGCGCAGGTGCAGAAACTATTGGATACGAAGAAAGCGAATGAGGAGGCGAACTATAAGGCGAAACCGATCCGTGAGAATATAGAGTTCGATGATTTCATGAAACTGGATATCCGCGTGGGTACGGTGCTGGAATGCGTGAAGGTTCCGAAAGCGGATAAGCTGCTTCAGTTCCGTATAGACGATGGCCTGGAGAAACGCACGATCGTATCGGGTATCGCCCAGCATTATAAACCCGAGGAATTGGTAGGCAAGCAAGTTTGCTTCATTGCTAACTTAGCTCCCCGCAAGCTGAAAGGCATTGTTTCCGAGGGCATGATTCTCTCTGCCGAGAATTTCGATGGAAAGCTGGCCGTTATCACCCCGGAGAAAGAGGTGAAACCGGGTAGCGAGGTGAAATAATAATATGGCACGCAGATGACACAGATTGGGCAGATGAACGCAGATAATTTATTTATATCATTATATATCTGTGTCCTTCTGCCCAATCTGCGTTATCTGCGTGCCATTTACATAGTTTGAATAAAGAAAGATGCCGGATAGACAAATACAGATGGTAGACCTGCGGAAGCAGTATGAACGTTTGCGTAGCGAGATCGATCCCGCCATGCAAACGGTGATAGATGCTTGCGCCTTTATCAACGGCCCTCAGGTGAAGGGATTTTGTAACCATTTATCAGATTACCTAGGTGTTCCTTATATGATCCCGTGCGGTAATGGCACGGATGCCTTGCAAATCTCCTTGATGGCATTCGGCTTACATCCGGGCGATGAGGTGATCGTTCCTGCTTTTACATATATCGCCGCGGCTGAGGTAGCTTTGGCTTTGGGCCTAGTGCCGGTATTAGTGGATGTAGATCCCGGGACATTCAATATAGACCCAGAAAAGATAGAAGATGCCTTGTCTGAAAAGACGAGAGCTATTATCGCGGTTCATCTTTTCGGCCAGTGTTGTGATATGGAATCGATCTTGCGTATCGCTGGCCGTCATGATCTATATGTAATTGAGGATAATGCCCAATCCATCGGCGCTAATTATACGTTCTCGGATGGAACGGTGAAGAAAGCCGGTACGATCGCTGCTATAGGAACGACCTCCTTCTTCCCCTCGAAACCGTTGGCTTGTTATGGAGATGGTGGGGCGATGTTTACTTCCGACGCGCGATTGGCCGAACGTCTGCGGATGATCGCCAATCATGGGCAAAAGGTGAAATATCATCATTCTCTGGTGGGTTGTAACTCCCGTCTGGATACCTTGCAGGCCGCTATCTTAGATGTTAAGCTTCGGTATTTAGATGAATTTGCCGCCGCTCGTTGTAAGGTGGCCGCTAGATACGATGCCGCCTTTGCCGGATTGGATGCTGTATGCGAACCGCTAAAATCCGCCTTTTCATCGCATGTTTATCATCAATATACGATACAGTTAGCTGTAGACAAGAGGGATCAAGTACAAGCCGCGTTAAAAGAACGAGGCATTCCTTCTATGATTTATTATCCATTGCCCTTGCAGGAGCAAGAGGTGATGAGGGATCGATGCCGGATTTCCGGAGACTTGAATGTCGCTTCTCGCTTGAGCCGGTCCGTATTATCCTTGCCGATTCATACGGAGATGACAGAAGAGGAGCAAACTTATATTATAGAATCTATAAAGAGTGTTTTATGAATAAGAAAATACGTTTCGCCGTGATCGGCTGTGGTCATATAGGTAAGCGTCATGCCGAGATGATTACCCGGGATGAGGGGGCGGAGTTGGTCGCTTTGTGTGATATCCGTCCGAAAGAGGAGCTGGGGATCGAGGCCTACGCGGTTCCTTTCGCCCGTAATATAGATGAACTGTTCCGTTTGGGATTGGATATAGATGTGGTGAATATTTGTACGCCCAACGGCTTACATGCCGAGATGGCGATCCGAGCGATAGAGAGCGGACATCATGTGGTCATAGAAAAGCCAATGGCCTTGACCTTGGCGGATGCCGAGAAAGTGGTTTATACCTCGTTGAGATTCCGCAAGCAGGTATTTTGCGTGATGCAAAACCGATATTCCCCGCCTTCGGTATGGATCAAGGATATGGTTGAGTCCGGGAAATTAGGTAAGATCTATATGGTACAGCTGAATTGCTACTGGAACCGTGACGAACGCTACTATAAACCCGGGGGTTGGCATGGCGACGCTACCTTGGATGGCGGTACCTTATTCACCCAATTCTCCCATTTCATCGACATTATGTACTGGTTATTCGGGGATATCTGTAATATCCAGACCCGTTTCGCCGACTTCAACCACGAGAAACTAACCGCCTTTGAGGATTCCGGCTTCGTGAATTTTAATTTCGTGAACGGTGGAATGGGCAGTTTGAGCTACTCTACGGCGGTATGGGACAAGAATCTGGAAAGCAGCATGCTGATCGTGGCCGAGAATGGCAGCGTGAAAATCGGCGGTCAATATATGAATGAGGTAGAATATTGCCATATCAAGGATTATGAGATGCCGGAATTGGCTCCTACCAACCCCGGCAATGATTATGGCCCTTACAAAGGCTCCGCCCAAAACCACAACTTCGTGATCCGTAACGTAGTCAACGTCCTTTCCGGTGCCCCCGGCGAGATCATAACGACCAACGTCTTGGAAGGCATGAAGGTGGTGGATATTATCCGGCGGATTTATGCGGGGAAGGCATAAACCCGCCGGAAATAGAGATTGAGATTTTAGATCTCGTCAGGGCTTTCGCAGCCTTGGCTACCCCCGTTTTGCGGTTCGGAGAGTTCCTCTCTTTTTCCGAGGGATCAGCCTTTGAGTCGTATTCATAACCCGGGTAGGCCATTCTTTAGAAAGAAATAATCGTGAAAAAATACAATAAGTCTGATTTTTACACAAGTACTTTTATCCTGTTGTATATCATGACGTTATTGGGATAGGCCTAACATAGGCTAGATTACTATCTATATAAAATCGAATTACTATTAATACTAAATCCCATTTTCTATGTATAGAAATCAAGATTTCCATGGATAGTATATCTTAAAATATACATAAAGAAAGAAAAGCTTCCCCTTTTCTACTGTTAGCCAACGGTAAATGTTTATCTTTGTGGCATTTTACCGTAAATATCGAATGGCAGAACAATCATTAAAAGATAAGACAGCGGCAGGCCTCTTCTGGGGAGGCGTGAGCAATGGGGTACAACAGTTGCTGGGGATGTTGTTTGGTATTTATCTGGCACGTGTTTTGGATGCCGAAGACTATGGATTGGTCGGAATGTTGGCGATATTTAGTGGAATCGCTAGTACGATTATTAATAGTGGATTTACGGTGGCACTTACGAATAAGCAGGAAACTGCGCATAGAGATTATAATGCGGTATTTTGGTTTACTTTTTTTGCTAGCGCGATATTATATTTTATCTTGTTTTACTTCGCGCCGTTAATTGCTCGGTTTTATGATCGACCTGAATTGGTTCAATTATCGAGGATTATATTTGTTGGTTTCTTCTTCTCTGGGATAGGAATGGTGCCATACGCAGTCATGTTTAAGCGGCTGATGGTTAAAGAGCAAGCTAAAATAGATATAGTCGCTATGTTGTTGTCAGGTCTCGTTGGATTGACTTGTGCTATAAAGGGATATGCTTATTGGGCGTTAGCCTGGCAGAGTTTGGTTTATGTTGCTTCCGGCTCTATATTACGTTGTTATTACGCACCTTGGAGACCTACTCTTGATTTTGATTTTCGCCCGTTAAAGGAAATGTTCCCGTTTAGCGTGAAATTATTATTCACGAATATTTTCCAGCAAATAAATAATAATGTCTTCTCTGTTTTATTAGGTAGATTTTACAGTGCATCTCAACTTGGCTTTTTTTCACAGGGCCAAAAATGGATGGGAATGGGGAATCTTTTAATTAGTGGAATGATCCAGCAAGTTGTGCAACCGGTTCTTGTGCAAGTAGGAGATGATTTGAATAGAAAATTAAACGTCTTTCGTAAGTTACAGCGTTTTGTCGCTTTTGTCGCTTTCCCTGCTTTCTTGGGTTTGGCATTTATTGCTGAAGATTTTATTGTTGTGACTATCGGAGATAAATGGTTGCCTAGTGTTATCTTCTTGAGAATCTTGTCAATCTGGGGTATCGCTTATGTATTTATGACGTTATACACGCAGTTGATTGTAGAGCGGGGAGCCTCGGATATTTATCTGAAAGGATTTATTTTAACTGGTATATCTCAGTTATTGGTGGTTCTGTGTATGCTCAATTGGGGTGCTGTATGGATGACCATTGCCTACGTTTTCGTTTATTATGTGACGATGCTTTATTGGTTTTACCATGTTCATAAGTTTATCCGTATTAAGCTTTTGGATATATTCAAAGATATATTTCCTTATGTGGGTATTACTTTGATATCTATAGGAGTTGCAGCTTTATTGGCATCATTTGTAGAGAATGTCTATTTCTCGTTAGTCTTTAAAATCCTGCTGACAGCATGTTTGTATATTCTTATATGCTATTTGTTAGATTCTCAGATCGTTCGTGAGGCTATGGTGTTTTTAAAAAAGCGTTTTTAAATGAATAGGATGGACAAGAAATATAAATATATCCATTTGATGCCAGGTGGTAATTCTATATTTAATATAGAGTTTATAAAGTTCGTTTCTAATAACTTTACCGTAGAGGATCATTTGTTTGTTGTTTTTGCGAATACTCCAATAAAGGATTTGGAAAGATATTCCAATGTGATTTATAAAAACAAGTTCGATTTGAAAACGTCTTACTCGTTTACACATCTCGCCGATTGGATTTTTCTGCATGGCCTTTGTTATTCTGCATGGGAACTTATAAGAATGAGGCGTGATTTTGCGGAGAAGATTGTGTGGTGTGTCTGGGGGAATGATCTTTACAGGTTCTCTTGGGGAGATGCTATTAAGGAAAGTGTTACGATAAAGAATGTCGGAAGATGGCTATACGCTAGACTATTGCGTTTTATATGGATGTTCGCTGATGTGAAAATTGCTTCTTTTAAAGCTGCGATCGCTGGGTTTGAATCGGATCGTTTAGAGTTGAAGAAACGATTTGAATCGGTACGAATTTATAATGCGGTATATGTTATAGGCCATTTTTCAGATGAATTAGATCATTTGGAAAAGGGAAGAAAGGAAGGAAATAGAAAAAGGATCTTATTGGGGCATTGTGCCTATTCCTTTTTGAAACATGAGAAATATCTGGACTGCTTAAGGAAATACGCAGATGAAGATTTTGAACTGGTGATACCTCTTTCTTATGGTAATATAGCTTATGCGAATTCGATAGAAAATATAGCCCGAGGTATATTTGGAAATAAGGTGTTAATATTGAGGGATAATAAATCCTGGCTGGAATATGCTGAATTAATAAATACGATAGATGTCGCTATTTTTGATTATGAGCATCAGTCGGCATTGGGTAATATATTCTTGTTGCTTTATTTAAAGAAGAAAGTCTATCTATCACCATCTGGAATTATCTATAAAGGTTTGATAAACACAGGAGTGGGCGTTTATGATTGTCATGAGATCGGGAGTGTCCCATTTGATCAGTTTATAGATAATCATTTAGATTCTGGGAATGGAGTGAAGTATGCTCGTAGATTCTTTGATAAATCAGAATTGGTCTCTATGTGGCAGAATGTTTTCGAAAGTTTGTAAAGGCTATGATTTATTGAATTTTGAATTTGTTGAATTGATTATTTATACAAGATTATCATGAAGTCTATTATTAATATTAATATAATATCTCCAATTGCGAATCTTTTTGAAAAACAACTTTCGTCTGATTGGGACTTAGTAGGATATAAATTCTTTTTCAATTCGAGAGCTGATATTATATGGGATGTTGTCGTGATATATGAAAATATAAAAGAGAGCTATGAACTTTGCTATAAAGCAGGAGCTTTATTTTTTATATCGGGAGAACCTCCGATCGTGAAAGTTTATTCCCAAACTTTTATCAATTTATTTGACCATGTAATATCTGCTCATACTTTAAGACATCCTCATAATCATCGGGATCAACAAGCTTTACCTTGGTATTTTGGATATAATTTCCGGACAGCTTCTCCCTCTTTTGATTATAAGCAAATTGAGCTGATGGAAGTGCCAGAGAAAAAGAAGAAGATCTCATTCATAACTTCTAGTCGTAAATTTCTTCCGGGACATAAAAAGAGACTTGCTTGGATGAGTAAACTGCGTGAAGAATATGGTGATCAAATTGATTTTTATGGGAATGGAATACAAATGGTTGACGATAAGGCTACAGCCTTATGCCCATACGAGTTTTCAATTTGTATTGAAAACTCGTATGAACTTGATTATTGGACAGAGAAAATAGCGGATTCTTTTTTAGCATATTCAGTGCCGATATATTGTGGATGTAAAAATATAAATACTTATTTTCCTGATAATTCAATTATTCCTTTAGATATTAATGATACGGCGGCCTCTCTTTCTAAAATAGGAGAGATACTCCAGCATTCCGATCAGATTTATCGTGAAAAGCTTCCTTTTGTAAAAGCGTCGAGAAGTCTGTTGTTATTTAAATACAATTTATTTCCTTTCATTAAATCGTATATAGATAAGTTTATAGACCTAAATTCGGAAAAGGTCGTGAAAATAGTGATTGATCCATACGATTCATATCCAAAGGATAAAATGAGAGAGGCTTTGCTTAAGACCAAAAGAGTAATTCATAAAATATTTTAGATATGGAAAAAATAATAACTGTCACATCGCCATTGATTCCTCCTTTGGAGGAATTTACTCCTTATTTGGAAGATATCTGGAAAAGAAAATGGCTTACGAATAATGGACATTACCATCAAGAGTTGGAAAAAGCGCTGTGTGACTATCTGAAGATTCCTTTTATCAGTCTATTTACTAATGGAACGTTACCTTTGATCTGTGCGTTGCAAGCGATGCGAATCACGGGAGAGGTTATAACGACACCCTATAGTTTTGTGGCTACTACTCATGCGCTTTGGTGGAATGGTATTAAGCCGGTTTTTGTTGATATTGACCCGAGAACGGGCAATATGGACCCGGACAAAATAGAAGCGGCCATAACTCCTAAAACTACGGCAATTATGCCTGTCCATGTATATGGGCAACCCTGTGATATTGAACGTATCAAACAGATATCAGACACGTACGGACTAAAGGTCATATATGACGCGGCTCATGCATTTGGTGTAGAGAGGAATGGTAACTCGGTTATCATGGCTGGAGATATGGCAACGTTAAGTTTCCATGCGACAAAAGTGTATAATACGATTGAGGGAGGAGCCTTGGTGTGCCATGATGCAGAGACAAAACAACGTATTGACTATATTAAAAATTTCGGTTTCGCAAATGAGACTACGGTCGTAGCGCCTGGTATCAATGGAAAGATGGATGAAGTTCGCTCCGCTTATGGCTTGATGACGCTTAAGCACGTGGATAAGGCTATCGAGGCTCGTAAGCAGGTAGCTATACAATATAGGGCGGCATTAGTGGATATTCCGGGTATTCGTTTTTTTGAAGATATACAGGGTGTAAAACATAATTATTCATATTTCCCTATATTTGTAAATGAGAAACAATATGGAATGAGTCGTGATGCGCTGTATGAAAAGATGAACTGTGCGGGAGTTTATGGCCGTCGTTACTTCTATCCATTGATTAGTACCTTCTCTACATATCGGGGATTGGATTCGGCCGGAAGAGATAATTTGCCGGAGGCATATAAAATGGCTGACCAAGTAATTTGTTTGCCGATGCATCATGCGTTAACAGAGTCTGATGTTGAAAGAGTGATAAATCTGATAAGGAATTAAGATATGAACTCTTTTTATACGAGACAGGAACTTGAGCGAATAGGCTTTGCGTCTATTGGTGAAGACGTGCTTGTTAGTCGTAAGGCTAGTATATACTCGCCTTCGAAAATATCGATTGGCAATAAAGTAAGGATTGATGACTTCTCTATACTATCTGGGCAAATTCATATTGGGTCGATGGTTCATATATCGGCTTATGTCGCTTTGTATGGGGGAGAAGGGATCTTTATTCATGATTGTTCGGGAATATCGGCAAGAACGACAGTCTATAGTGCGGTTGACGATTTTGGAGGAGATTACTTGATAGGTCCCATGTGTCCTTTTGAGGCAACTCATGTAACTGGTGGTCCCGTTATTTTGAGGAAATATACGCAAGTTGGGGCTTCTTGTGTGATCATGCCTAATCTGGTCGTTGATGAAGGAAGTGTAGTAGGGGCTATGAGCTTTGTTAATAAAAGTCTTGACTCATGGGGCATTTATGCCGGAGTTCCTGTAAAGCGATTGAAAGATAGAAGTAAGAAATTGTTGGATTTCAATATTTGATTAATATGCCTAAAGTTGCCTATGCTCCTATTATAGTTTCTGTATATGATCGTTTGGATCATTTGAAGAGATGTATCGAAGCCCTGCTTGCGAATGATTTAGCGTCAGAATCATTGTTGTATATCGTGTCTGATGCTCCGTATAGGGAAGAGCATATACCCGTTATAGAAAGAGTGAGAGAATATGCGGCTTCTATTGTAGGTTTTAAAGAAGTTCGTTTATTATTTAGGGAAATGAATTTAGGTGCTCATGAATCTATAAAAGTTGCAATTGAGGAAGTTTTGCTTACGCATGAGTCTTTTATATTCCTGGAGGATGATATTGTTGTCTCAAAAGATTTTTTAGGGTATATGAACGAGGGCTTGAATTTTTATGAGAATGAGGAGAAGGTCTTCGCTATTTGTGGATTTAGTCTGCCTTTCCGTTTGCCGACTAATTATGATAAAGATGTATATTTTTACCCTTGTAATTCCCCTTGGGGTTTTGCGACTTGGCGTGATCGCTGGATGAAAGTCGATTTAGATTATTGTGATCGTTATGCGATTTTAAAGAAAAGCCCTGCGAAATATAAAGCATTTGTGTCAATCGGTTTTTATATCAAAGGGATTTTGCAGGCAGATTCCAGCAAAAAGATAGCAGCCATGGATTTGAGGGTGTATTATCATATGTTCTCGCATCATATGTGCTCTGTTTTTCCTGTTTTGTCCAAGACACAAAATTGGGGATTTGACGGATCGGGTGAACATTGTGGAAGTCAACGGGCTTGGTGGGCAAAACCGGCCATGAACACTTCGATTAAACCGATAACATTTATTCCTTTTGAGGGATATAATACGGAAATATTAAAGAATCATCGTATATTGCAGGATAAAATCAACGGTGGCATATTGGCTAAATATCTTAAATATACATGGATACATCGGTTGTATAATAAAGTAAAAACTAAATTGGCGTAAACATGAACATACCCATATTGATCGTACATAAAGGAGATAGTTTCTACCTTGAGCCTGTTTTAAAGCAGATACGTCTATTTAATCCGGATAATCGAATTTGTTTGATAAGTGATGAATCAACGAGTCATTATAATATCGTCGAGCATTTTTATATAGATCGTTATACGGAAGGGCTTCATGAGTTTCAGAAGGTTTATCAACATATGTCGATAAATCCTTATGATTATGAACTGTTCTGTTTTCAGCGTTGGTTTGTGATTCGGGATTTTGTTAGAAAGGAGGGGTTTACGCATTTCCTTTGTCTAGATTCGGATGTCTTGCTTTATTGTAACGTCGATGAGGTCTTTAATCAATATCTGAAATATGATTTTACGATCTGTAAAATCATGGGACCTTGTTTTTCTCTGTTTAATAAAGAGTCCATAGATAAATTATGTGATTATATGCTATTTCTATATACGGATAAAGGAGCCTTAGAAAGATTGAGATTATTTTATAAGGATGTAGTATATGGAGGCGTTTGTGATATGACAGTCCTTACTTGGTATCAGAAAGATATTTCAAATAATGTAATTGATCTTATATATCCGTCTTCGGGCGCTTGTTTTGATGGTAATATTTCTGATCCGATGGGTTTTGAGATGAGCAAGGGGCGAAAGAAAATATATTGGATAGATAATTTGCCTTATGGAAGGTACATGGAGGATGGTAGCATGATTCGTTTTTATGGATTGCATTTGCAAGGTGGAGCGAAACATGAAATGCATAAATATGTGTTGGATAATCAGAAGATCCACCAAATAAGTTTATATGATACCTTAAAATGGAAGTTCTCTTTTAAACGGTTGAAATGTCGTTATAAGGAGTTGCGAAAAATGTTTTCTTCATCTACGATGTTTTGCTTGATACTTAAAAACAAGCTTCGGATATCTTAAAGATGAAAACTATAAATAAGGGGGATTTTGAATATATAGATAAAAATCGGATGAAGGTTCTTATAGTTAATACCTCAGAATTTACTGGTGGTGCCGCTATCGCTGCTAATAGGTTAATGAAGGCATTGAGGAAGGCAGATATCGAGGTAACAATGCTGGTGCGCGATAAAATAAGCCATAATCCTTGTGTACTCTCTTTAAATGATTCTTTTTTTTCAAGGAAGTTGAACTTTATCCGTTTTGTATGGGAACGTTTAGTGATTTTTCTCTCCAACCATTTACGGCGGAAACCTTTATTTCAGGTCTCTATCGCTAATACAGGAACGGATATCAGCTCTCATCCATTAGTTCAAAATGCGGATATCATCCATTTACATTGGATTAACCAAGGCTTTCTATCTTTAGATGATATAAAGAAATTGATACGGACAGGGAAACCTATCGTATGGACTATGCACGATATGTGGCCTTCTACGGCAATTTGCCATCATTCGTTTGGCTGTGAAAGGTTTAAGGGGGAATGTGGAGAATGTTCTTTCCTATGTTCCCATAAGCACAAGGATTTGGCGTACTCCGTATTTCACAAGAAACGTTTCTTGGCGGATTCTAAGATCCAATTGGTGGCGGTAAGTACTTGGTTAAAAAAACAAGCACAAGGTAGTGCGCTGACCAAAAACTTGTCTGTAGAGGTTATTCCGAATGTGATTGATACAAGTCTGTTTGTTCCTTCAGATAAAGAGGAGGCAAGGAAGAGCATGTCTCTGCCTTTGGATAAGAAAATCCTTCTGATGGGAGCCGCACGTATCAATGATCCGATTAAAGGTTTTGAATATCTCGTCAAGGCTTTATCTATATTGAAAGAGGGGACAGGAGAGGACGATTATTTCTTGGTCTTGTTTGGAGGAATCAAAGGAGATGATTCTTTTTTGTCGGAAATACCAATTCCTTATGTATGGATGGGCTCTTTGCGTGATCCCTCTGTGATCGCGAAATTATATGCTGCCGCGGATGTAACGGTGGTCTCTTCCCTGTATGAGACTTTTGGGCAGACAATTATTGAGGGTATGGCTTGTGGTTGTCCGGCGGTGAGTTTTGATAATAGCGGACAGACTGATATTATAAACCACTTGGAAAATGGATATTTGGCGAAATATAAGGATCCTGATGACTTGGCTACGGGTATCAAGTGGGTAATCGATAATCGAGAGCCTTTGCGATTAGATGAGGCCTGTGTCCGCAAGGTGCATGATTGTTATGAGGAATCGGTTATTGCCGAAAAATATATAGCTTTGTATCAGAGTCTGTGTAATAAGCGTAAATAGAATGAAAGAAGACCAGCATATCGAATTTAAGGAATCATGGCATGACGAATATACTCGTTGTGTATCGTCTAGGTCTCACCCTTTCAGACCTCATAATAAATTGATTGCGGATGAAACCTTGCGACCTGCGCTTATACCCCGATACTCCAAATCATCCGAAACAAGCTTATAAAACAAAACAACAATGAATCAGCAACCTACATTTTCGATCATAACGATCACCTATAATGCGGAGCGATGGTTGGAGCGTACGATATTGAGCGTACTTAGCCAATCGTATCCAAATATCGAGTATATATTAATTGACGGAGCGTCGAAGGATAAGACCGTAGAGATCATCAAACAATATGAGTCTGGTATCGCTTCTTGGATAAGCGAGCCTGATAAAGGCTTGTACGATGCCATGAATAAAGGTTTAAAGCGGGCTACGGGGGATTATGTGTGGTTCTTGAACGCGGGAGATACACTTTATACCTCAGATACCGTGCAAAGAATTGTGGTGTCTTTGAAAAAGAAAGTATCTTTGCCAGACGTGATTTACGGAGAGACCCAGATCGTTGACGCGGCGGGTAGATCGCTAGGAATGCGCAGGTTGAAAGCTCCGGAGAAACTGACTTGGAAAAGCTTCCGGATGGGAATGTTGGTTTGTCACCAGTCGTTTATATCAAAACGGGAGATCGCTCCGTTATATAATACGGAATACCGTTTGACAGCGGATTATGATTGGTGTATCCAATGTCTGAAGCGTGCGAAAAGAGTGCATAATACACGCTTGATCCTGTCTGATTTTTTGGAGGAAGGGTTAAGTAGCGTGAACCGGAAAGACTCCTTGAAGGAGCGATATGAGATCATGTGCAAGTATTATGGCAAGGTGTCGACGATTCTGTTGCATGGTTGGTTCGCCGTGAGATTCTATTTTGCCAAATGGTTTAAAGGTAGAGTATAAACAATAAATTATAGATAAGTTTTATGCGGAGTATAATGAGTAAATGGGGAAAGCATGTCGCTGCTGTAGTCGTGTTCTTGGTGCTGACAGTGGTTTATTTTGCCCCGGCCGTGTTTGAGGGTAAATCGATTCGTCAGGGGGATATGGAGAAAGCTGTTGGCATGGGAGGTAGCCAGATGGAGAAATATGAAAAATCCGCCCAGCCCGGTGAATTTAGCGTTTGGTCTGATGCCATGTTTGGAGGAATGCCCTATGCGGGAGGATATGGAAATCCTGCCCCTAAGTTGCCTGGATATACTTTATTAGAGGCACCATTAAAAGATGTCGGTTATTTGAATGCGGGCATGGTATTCACTGGCTTGATATGTTTTTATATATTGATGTGTGTGATGGGGGTGAATTGGTGGTTGGCCCTTGCGGGCTCGATCGCTTTTGCGTTAGCTTCTTATAATATTATCATTATAGAAGCTGGACATATAACGAAAGCATATGTCATTGCCTATATGCCGCTAACCCTTGCGGGCATGGCGCTTCTATTCAAACGTAAATATTTGTGGGGGGGAATCGTATTCTTGTTAGGGGTTGCCCTATCTATATCGAATGGACATATCCAGATCACTTATTATTTATTGTTGCTTTGCTTGTTTGTTTATCTGGGATACGTGTTCGCTAAGCTACGAGAAAAAGCATACGGAGAGTTAGGTAAAGTGACGGCGATTATGGTTGGTTGCGTTATATTAGCGGTCCTTCCCAACGCCCAGAATATGTACGCTCATTGGGATCTTGGCAAGAACTCTATCCGTGGCGCTACGGAATTGACTACTACCACGGCTTCCGGAGAGAAAATCTCTTCCGGGCTGGATAAGGATTATGCTTTTGCATGGAGCTATGGTAAAGGTGAGCTATTGACATTGCTGATTCCTAATGCTTATGGCGGGGGATCTGGAGGTATGTTAGGACCGGACTCTGAGTTGTATAAGGAATTAAAGGCAAAGGGCGCTCAAGTCGGAAAAGAAGTACAAGCTCCTACCTATTGGGGGGAGAAAACGTTTACTTCAGGACCTGTTTATTTTGGAGTGTTGGTTTGTTTCTTGTTTATCATAGGACTGTTCGTGATCCGGAACCCGATAAAGTGGTGGCTGTTTGCTGGTTCAGTATTCTTGATTTTCTTGGCATTGGGCCGTAATTTTGATAGCTTCAATGATTTTATGTTCCATTACTTGCCAATGTATAATAAGTTCCGTACCGTAGAGATGGCATTGGTTATTCCGGGTATGGTGTTCCCTATTATCGCTATTTGGGGATTGAAAGAGATCGTATCGGGAAAAGTGGAGGATGCTTTATTTAAAAGGGGGTTAATTGTTTCTTTAGCGATTACGGGAGGATTGTGCTTGATCCTTTGGCTGATGCCAAGTCTATTACTTGATTTCCGTTCCTCTTTTGATGCTCAATACCAATTACCGGATTGGTACTATAATGCCTTATTGATGGATCGGGCGTCTTTGGCTTCCGCAGATGCTATGCGCTCTCTGATTTTCATATTGCTGGGTGCCGCTTTATTATTCTGGTATTATACGGCAAAAGATCGAAAGAAAGTGGGTACGATTGTGGGAATAGGTGTCGCAGTCTTGATGTTGGTTGATTTATGGACAGTGGATAAACGCTATTTGAATGATGGCGATTTCGTTCGTCAGAAAGCCGTGGACGTTTATAAGGAAACTGTTGCGGATCAAGAGATCTTTAAGGATAACGACCCTGCTTATCGTGTGGTGACGTTGAATAATCCATTCCAAGAAACGAGTGTATCTTATTATCACCATTCCATCGGTGGTTATTACGCCGCCAAGCTGAGACGGTACCAAGAACTGATCGATCACCGTCTGCAAGGGGAGCTTAACTCGGTTATCGGGGCTTTCCAGAAAGCGCAGACCGCAGAGGATTTGATGGGGGCGTTCGCTGCTTGCCCGTCCTTGAATATGCTCAATACACGTTATATTATCTATAATCCGGAGCAGCCGCCTTTGAGGAATCCGTTTGCTTTCGGCAACGCTTGGTTTGTGGACAAAGTGGAGGTCGTGGAGAATGCGGATGCGGAAATAGCAGCGTTGAATACGATCAATCCGTTAACGACGGCGGTTGTCGATAAACGTTTCGCTGATGAGGTAAAGGGATTCACCCCTCAGCTAGACTCTACCGCTACGATAACGCTGGATAGTTATCGTCCCAATAAGTTGGTTTATACGACGAAGGCTAATTCTGAGCAATTAACGGTATTCTCGGAGATCTATTATCAACCGGGATGGGAGGCAACGATTGATGGCAAGCCCGCTCCTCATTTCCGGGCGGATTGGATATTACGTGCGATGCTGGTTCCGGAGGGTGAGCATCAGATCGTATTTGAGTTTAGGCCGCAAGGTTATATTACGGCGGCTTATATTACTTCTTTCAGTTCGTTGATTATCCTGTTGTTATTGATTGGTGCGGTGGGATATTCCGTTTGGAGAGCAAAGAAGGAAAAGGAGATATAAATTGAAGCCGGTTGTAGAGACGGGGCGTGCCCCGTCTCATCCTTACAAAAGGGTAATCATATGATTTAAGATTTATGATTTATGATTTATGGAAGACACTATGTGTAAAATCATAAATCATAAATAAGATTAGTATCTGTAATGATCAGCCTTGTACGGTCCTTCCACCGGCACGCCGATATAATCAGCTTGCTTTTGTGATAATGTGGATAGTTTTACGCCGATGCGTTCCAAGTGCAGACGGGCAACTTCCTCATCCAAACGTTTCGGCAAACGATATACGCCTACCTCATAGGCCATTTGCCATAAATCCATCTGGGCGAGAACTTGGTTCGTAAATGAGTTGCTCATTACGAATGACGGGTGTCCCGTGGCGCAACCCAGATTTACTAAGCGACCTTCCGCCAGCAAGAAGATAGAGTTTCCGCCCGGGAACGTATATTTGTCTACCTGCGGCTTGATATTCGTGTGCTTGATATTCGGATAGTTGACAAGCTTGTCCACTTGGATCTCGTTGTCGAAGTGACCGATATTACATACGATCGATTGATCTTTCATCTGTGTCATATGCTCGATCGTGATGATATCGCAGTTTCCGGTGGTCGTAACGAAGATGTTACCCTCTTTCACGGCCTCTTCCATGGTCGTAACCTCGAAGCCTTCCATAGCGGCTTGTAGGGCGCAGATCGGATCGATCTCGGTCACGAGTACACGAGCCCCGTAAGAGCGCATGGAGTGAGAGCAACCTTTACCCACGTCGCCATATCCGGCGACTACTACCACCTTGCCGGCGATCATTACGTCCGTAGCCCGCTTGATACCGTCCGCCAAAGACTCACGGCAACCGTATAGGTTATCGAACTTGGATTTCGTCACGGAATCGTTCACGTTGATAGCCGGGACTAATAACTCACCTTTTTCCATCATCTGATACAGACGGTGAACGCCGGTTGTCGTTTCCTCCGATACACCTTTCATCTCGGCTACCGTACGGTGCCAACGACTGTTATCCTCTTGAAGGATGCGATTTAATGTATCTAGGATTACCTGTTCCTCATGATTCCCGCCTTTACGGTTGATGGTCTCCGCGTCGTTCTCCGCACGATAGCCCATATGAATCAATAAGGAAGCGTCACCTCCATCGTCAACAATCATGTGAGGTCCTTTACCTTCCGGGAAACGAAGCGCCATGTCCGTACACCACCAATACTCTTCCAGCGTCTCGCCTTTCCAGGCGAATACCGGCACGCCATCAGCCGCGATAGCCGCCGCCGCATGGTCCTGTGTGGAGAAGATGTTACAGCTAGCCCAGCGAACGTCCGCTCCCAACGCAACTAATGTTTCGATTAACACCGCGGTCTGTATGGTCATATGCAGTGAGCCGGTGATACGTGCGCCTTTCAACGGTTTCTGATCGGCGTATTTCTGGCGTAGCGCCATTAATCCCGGCATTTCGTGTTCGGCGATCTCGATCTCTTTGCGACCAAATTCGGCCAAACTCATATCTGCTACTTTATAAGGCAGATTAGTTGGAAATAATTGTGACATAAATTAATACTATAAATGGTTGAGACGCGAAGGTACGGAAAACCTGTGATATTTGATGTCCTCTATCTGTGAATTTCCCATCTGTCAGCCTACGGTGACGGGGAAGCATTTTCCGTATCGTTCATTATAGATCGCTTTAATGGGCAAACCCCATTATTGATATGATATCGAAATCGCCTTCAGTCTTTCTTTTTGTCTCTTTTCAGGGGCTAATCGTGATAGTACTTTTCTTCGGATTGGTCAAACCAGGAGAGGAGAGGGGCGATAAAACGCTCTTTTGGGTGAGAATATCCCTGTTTTCATGCACATAAGGCGGCGAAAGCCTACACATATGGTGCCGTCGGGTAACGCTGATAGTGCCGTTGGGCATCGTAAGTAGTCGCGGACTGGATCGTAAGTAGTCGCGAATGGGCATTAGAACCCTGTTATAACCCGGCTATAACCCCTTGAAACCGTCCAAAGAAGGCTGTGAATATGAATTAGGATGAATTATTTTCGCTAGAATGAAAGGCCGTTTTTCGGTATCGTGTTATCAATGAATGGAATGCTGATTTTTTCTTGCGAATTTGGCGATGAGTCGCACGTTGGCCCGGGAAAAACGATTCTCTGGAGGTTCAGTTTACAATTTGTCAAAAAGACAAATTGCTGGCGTCACTCAAGGTGTAAGAAAAAAGCGGTGTGTCGTCTGCGTCCGGTTTGTTGGATTTGACACACCGCCATTAATAGGATTTGAAACTGTCTACTATCCACTAAATCGTCAGACCGGCGTGATGCCTTGCTCCTGCAATAGTTTCAGTCCGAGGTCTTTTAGCTTGAATTTCTGTATCTTGCCGCTTCCGGTCATCGGGAACGTATCCACGAAGAAGATGTATTTCGGGATCTTATGGCGGGCGATCTTTCCGCGGCAGAAATCTTTCACCTCTACCTCGCTGGCCGTTACGCCTTCGTGCAGGATGATGAAGGCGCCCACTTCCTCGCCATATTTCTTGGAAGGGACAGCGGCCACTTGCACGTCTTTCACGCCAGGGAAATGATAAAGGAATTCCTCCAGCTCGCGGGGATAGATATTCTCGCCCCCACGGATGATCATATCCTTGATACGGCCGGTGATACGGTAGTTACCATTCTCGTCACGAACGCCCAAGTCGCCGGAATGCAGGAAGCCACTCTTGTCGATCGCCTCATTGGTAGCGGATTCGTTTTTATAGTAACCTTTCATATTATTATAACCGCGGTTACACATCTCACCCTGTATGCCAACGGGACATTCCTCGCCGGTCTCCGGATCGATAACCCGTACCTCGGTAAACTCGAACTCATGGCCTACGGTCAAGTACCGGACCTCCTCCGGGTCCTCTATACGGGAGTGGGTCATGCCCGGTGAGGTCTCTGTCAATCCATACACGCTGGTTACACGCATATGCATCTTCTCATCCACGGTTTTCATCAACTCTACCGGGCAAAGCGAACCTGCCATGATACCGGTACGTAACGACGTGAGGTCGAACATCTCGAACATCGGGTGGTTTAGCTCGGCAATAAACATGGTAGGTACACCATATACGGCCGTGCAACGCTCTTTATGTATAGAAGCTAATACCAATAGCGGATCGAATTTCTCGACCATCACCTGCGTACATCCATGCGTCAATACGTTCATGGAAGCCAATACCACGCCGAAGCAATGGAAGAGGGGTACGCAGCAGCAAAGCTTATCATCGGCGTTGAATTTCATATGTTCACCCGTCAAGAAACCATTATTGGCGATGTTGTAGTGAGTCAGCATGACCCCTTTCGGGAAGCCGGTCGTGCCGGACGTATATTGCATATTAACCACGTCGTGGCAATTTACTTTCGCTTTGGCGGTCTCTAAGGTATCGTCGCTGATATTTTGTCCGAGGAGCAACATCTCGGGCGTACTGTACATACCCCTGTATTTCTCCTGTCCGATATATACTACATTTTTCAAGTGAGGAAAACGCTCGCTTTTCAAATACCCTCGTTGCGAGGTCTTCAATTCCGGTAACATGGTATACATCATGTCCACGTAACTCCCGTCGAACACGCCGTCCGTGATACACATCGTATGGATATCGGCGTTCTCTACCAGATATTCCAGCTCACTTTGTTTATAGTTCGTGTTGATCGTGACCAATACGGCGCCGATCTTCGCTCCGGCATATAGGAATGTCAACCAATCCGGTACGTTTGTCGCCCATACGCCGACATGCGTGCCATGGGTAATACCGATCGCCAACATACCTTTCGCCATGTCGTCCACACGTTTGTTAAATTCACTCCAAGTGAAACGTAAGTCACGGTCCGAATAAACGATATACTCCTTATCCGGTGTAGTCTCGGCCCAATGTTCCAGCCATTGGCCAAGGGTTCTGTTATATAATTCCATAAAACGCCGGATTTAATAAGGTGTATAGATAACTCCTAAGATCCGGGCCTTGTTGTCGGCTGCCGCATGTACATGATGCGCCACGATAGAATCATAATAGATACTATCGCCTTCCTCTAGGATATAGGTGTTTTTCCCGTAATTGATCTCTACGACACCACTCAATACATAGATAAATTCCTCTCCTTCATGCGTGGACAGGATGAAATCCTCTCCATCCTCGGAGGGAGCGATCTCAATCAAGAAGGGTTCCATATGGCGGCCGGACTTATCTTGTGAGAGCGAATGGTAATCCATATGCTTGTGTCCTTGTGTGGCGTTGTTCGTGAACCCGATACCATCGGCCTCGCTATCTTTTTTGCGGCATACGACTGGGCCTAACTCCGCTTGATCGTCCAAGAAGGTGCCCAAACGTACCCCTAATACCCGTGCTATTTTGATAAGAGGAGCCAAAGAGGGAAAATCCAGGTTACCCTCGATACGCTCGATCTGTTCGATACCTAACCCGGAGCGTTCGGCTACCTCCTCTATAGAGAGTTGTTTCGATTCCCGGATATTTTTAATTTTCGCACCTATAATTTTGTTGTTTCCCATGTGTATGATTTGTTATGTATAGTCCTGTAATGTTTGATAAATTGATACTAAACGGCGCAAATTTACATTAATATTTTATTATATCTAGGATTAAGGCAAATAAAAAGGGCAATTCCCGTTTAGGATTGCCCTTTTTAATATTTTCGAGTAAGCTTTTTCTTACTTTCTGATGCCTAGTTCTTTAATGATAGAACGATATCGGTTGATATCTGTCTTGATCAGATAGTCCAATAAACGACGACGTTTACCTACCAACATCTTTAATGATCTTTCTGTCGCGAAATCTTTGTGATTCGCTTTCAAGTGCTCTGTCAAGTGAGAGATACGGAATGAGAACAAAGCGATCTGGCTTTCAGCCGCACCTGTGTTAGTAGCTGATTTACCGTACTTTTCGAATAATTCTTGTTTCTTTGCTGAATCTAAATACATGATTCTTTTTACTTTAATAAATTAATACTATGTTATCTAAGTGGGCGCAAAGTTAGACATTCCTTTTTGATTTACAATAGATTCTATTATGTTTTTTGTGTTTTAAAGCATCAATGTCATATATATATCGATAAAATGTCGTATTTTTGCAGTCAATAAATTAGTCTTCAATGCAAAAGATCAGAAACATTGCGATTATCGCACACGTAGACCACGGCAAAACGACGCTCGTGGATAAGATGTTATTAGCCGGTAAGCTTTTCCGTGAAGGACAGGCAGAACCGGATCAGTTCATGGATAACAATGATCTGGAACGGGAACGAGGTATTACGATTCTTTCCAAGAACG
This sequence comes from Parabacteroides sp., assembly GCA_028689545.1. Classification (GTDB taxonomy): domain Bacteria; phylum Bacteroidota; class Bacteroidia; order Bacteroidales; family Tannerellaceae; genus Parabacteroides. Next base: position 14,282 of record JAQVCX010000005.1, on the reverse strand, counting down.
TGTCTATCAACTATAAGGGATATAAGATCAATATTATTGACACTCCGGGTCACGCCGACTTTGGTGGTGAGGTGGAACGTGTCTTGAACATGGCGGATGGTTGTTTGCTATTGGTAGATGCCTTTGAGGGACCTATGCCGCAGACTCGTTTTGTTTTGCAAAAAGCGATTCAACTCGGTTTGAAGCCGATCGTGGTTATTAATAAGGTGGATAAGCCGAATTGCCGCCCGTCGGAAGTGCAGGAAATGGTATTCGACTTGATGTTTAGTCTGGACGCTACCGAGGAGCAGCTCGACTTCCCTACTATCTACGGTTCTGCCAAGCAGGGCTGGATGTCCGAGAATTGGAAAGAGCCGAAAGAGGATATCACGGCTGTGCTCGACGCGATTATCAAGTATATCCCCGAACCGACGATGTTGGAAGGTACTCCGCAGATGTTGATTACTTCTTTGGATTATTCTAAGTATGTAGGCCGTATCGCCGTAGGGCGCGTACACCGTGGCGAGTTGAAAGAGGGTCAAGATGTCATGCTTTGTAAGCGTGACGGTAGCATGGTGAAATCAAGGATCAAGGAAGTGGACGTGTTCGAGGGCTTGGGACGTACGAAAGTGGATTCCGTGCAGTCTGGGGATATTTGCGCTATTATCGGTATCGATGGTTTCGAGATCGGTGAGACTATCACCGACGTGAACAACCCGGAGCCGTTGCCAACGATCGATATCGACGAGCCTACGATGTCTATGCTTTTCACGATCAACAATTCTCCGTTCTTTGGTAAGGATGGTAAGTTTGTTACTTCCCGCCATATACATGATCGTTTGATGAAAGAGTTGGATAAGAACTTGGCGTTGCGTGTGGTTCCTACCGGTTCCGCTGATTCTTGGTTGGTATATGGCCGTGGCGTGCTTCACTTGTCCGTATTGATCGAGACGATGCGTCGCGAGGGTTACGAGTTGCAGGTAGGCCAGCCGCAGGTTATCATCAAGGATATCGATGGTGAGAAGTGCGAGCCGGTAGAGCAATTGACGGTTAATCTTCCGGAGGAATGCTCTAGCCGTATTATCGATATGGTAACGAAGCGTAAGGGCGAGATGACCATGATGGAAAGCAAGAATGGTCGTATGCACTTGGAGTTCACGATTCCTTCCCGTGGTATTATCGGTTTGAACAACGCCATATTGACGGCATCTGCCGGTGAAGCGATCATGGCACACCGCTTCTTGGAATATCAACCGTGGAAGGGGGATATCGAACGTCGTATAAACGGTTCGATTATCGCGATGGAGACGGGTGCCTCATTCGCCTATGCCTTGAATAACTTGCAATCCCGCGGACGTTTCTTTATCGCTCCGGGTGAGGAGGTTTATGCCGGACAGGTGGTTGGTGAGCATACCAAAGACAATGACTTGGTGGTAAATGTAACCAAATCCAAGAAGCTGACGAATATGCGTGCCTCCGGTTCAGACGACAAGGTATCTTTGGCTCCTCCTATCGTATTCAGTCTAGAGGACGCGCTTGAGTATATCAAGGGCGATGAGTATGTGGAAGTAACCCCGAACAACATGCGTATGCGTAAGATCATCTTGGACGAGACAGAGCGTAAGCGTCAAGGTAGATGATTTATTATCTATATAAAAAGGAAAGGCCGGGATTTTGCTAAATCTCGGCCTTTCTTAATCTTGTAAGTAAGAATGCTTATTTGCCTTCTTCTTTATTATCCTCTGGCTCCTTTACGGCAGGGATGTATAATAATTCCGCGTTGCCTTTATCTTGGGTAAACCAGATATTTGTATTGAAATGGTTGTCTTTGGCCCAATCGCTGTATCCCGGATATGCGTCTACGACACTGGTTCCTTCGGCAGGATATGTCCAAGAAGATTCGTCGGTGGAGATTCTCGTTATATCTAAAACCCAAGCGAATCCATCGTTTGAACGATAGAATGTCTTTACGCCATCAGACTTGTCGTCTTGTACGCCGAATTGTTTCGTGTTCTTGCTGGTCGGCTTGTAATCAATAAGGTGTGTCTCGTTTCCTCTCTGATCTACAAATATAAACGGATTGAATTTCAATACGGTGAATTTATTTGACTCATCTACTGATAAAGGTGAGTTTAATTCTACTCGGACTGTCGTCGCGGCAGGCGACTCATAGTGAGCTAATTTCGTATACGTATTGATAAGGCCGGATAAACCTTCTCCAAAACAGCCATGTACATCATCGTACACGATTACGACCGGCGTAGTACAACCCGATTCAAGGTCGCCTTTAGCGTTAGACAGATCGATTTGCGGAAATTCAATACCGAAACCGGACTTACGCATTCCTCCAGCTGCTCTCGGGATAAATTCCGCCTCTACAGCTGTTACTTGTGCGCTTTGATCTTTCACGATCCTATAGGTGTAGTCTATAACCACGTCATTATGGTCGTAGTCTCCCTTTTGAGGATGCATATCCTCGAAAGCTAATGTGCCTAATTGTTCGCTCTTGATTTCCTTGTTGTCTTCTTCGTCACTCGGTAATTCTCCGCTGATATCACTGCCAGGCTTGATAACCGGGTTGGATGTAACCGCTATCAATACGTCATTGAAATCATTATCTTGTTTCCCGTCTTTCTCGGTCAAGACCCAACGGTTCTCTATTCCGACAAATGTACATTTCGTTTCCTCGTTCCAGAAAGCGACCGCTTGATTATATGTGGGGGATGAGGAGAGGCCATTGGCCTTTCGGCTAGCTCCGTTCAATGAGGCGGTGGAGAAGCGATAGTATTTTATGCCTGAGATTCGGGGCTCGCTGAAACGATTGGGGCTATCCGCTGCGTTTCCTCGTTTTCCAAATCCATTTTGGATATAGCACCAACCGATCTTCGTCCCTTTAGGGAATGTCTTTACATATTTACTGCCATTCCAGTAGAGCAGTTGTACTTGTGTTCCACATGGCGTGGAGTTCGGGTCTGTATTCGGGAATAAAACCGTTTTCCGGATCTTTTTAGCATCCAGTGTCTCTCCTTCGGTATAATGGTAATAACACAGCATGTTGTAGCTTATGCCTGAATTATTTACACAGAAGCCCCCATCACCTAGATAAGTGGCCCATACCTCGGCACCGTTCGCGTCGGTAACTACTAAATCTGTATTATGGCTAGCTTCTAGTAAATGCTTGTTCTCTGTTTTAAATCCCAGGCCTTTTTCGGGGAATCGTAATTCCGCTTTGCTTTTGAGCTCGCTTCCCCTCTCATTTTGAGTAACAAGACCATTCCCATAACCTATTAGGGGCGCGCCTGTCGTCGATAAAGAAACACCCTCTTTTGGAGTAGACAATGTGTCTTCTTCGATTCCTACATGGCCTTTATAGGTATAAGCCGGTGCTCCTTCATAGATGCCTCGTGCTCCATCATAAAATGTATATACATTCTGAAACTCACCAGCCGTGGGCTGAGGGTGTACGGGGATAGACGGGTAATCTTCCTCATCGCTCCTAAGCATCGACTTTGTCGTTGGCAGGTATTCAAACTTAGGGGATTGGAAGAGCAAGCTCTTATCGCCTGTCTCCACGTCATACGTTTGCAAGAAGCCATAGCCTTGTACATACACGGTCTTTAATCCGTTTGGCAAGGTGAACGAAGCCTCTAATACTCCATTCGCTCCAGTCACTCCGTAGAATAACAAAGATGGCTCTGTCCAGTTTCCATCCTCATCGTAAGGATTCTCAGCGTAGAAATAGAATTTCGTACCGGCCACATAGTCTCCGTTGCCGTCAATGGCTGTAACGGTAAGAGTGGCATCTTCTTTAGTTTGACCGGTGAAGTCCTCTTGCGTTGGGACTGTCGGGTCTGTACCAGGGTCAATCGTCGGATCTTGATAAAGATCTCTTTCCATACATGAGGTCATCATGAATAGAAGCGCGCATAAATAGTAGAATAATGATTTCATGATTTTGCCCTATTTGATTAATATTTGCAACAGTGTTATTAGATTTTGCAAATCTACGAATTAATTTTGAAAGAGCGGTTGATGCTCAAGGTTTATTTTCTTCTTCCTTAGGCTTTTGTGGGCTTACTCGATAGGCCATGGGGAAATTGGGATGAACTCGTGATATTATAACAATTAAGCATAGCCTCTTTAGGGATAAGAACGGTGGATAGTATGGCCAAGCACCGTACTATCTAATCGTTTCACGGAGGTGAAGAGATCTTTTCACCTAGGTGATACGATCGTTTCACCTCCGTGATACGATCTCTTCACCTCTGTGAAACGATCTGTACATATATAGGCAGACAATAAATAATACGGACAGACAAGCTACTTCCAATAAGACTTTTATCCAGTAGGACGGAGTGTAGATAGGTTATCCCCATGATTTATCGGGTGAGCCCTTTTGTGATTTGTGTGGCATTGGGTATATAAAAAAAAGACCCCATCCTTTTAGGGATGAGGTCTTCTTATTGTAGGAGTAATACTTTCTGATTATTTCACCAATGCGGCGAAGTCAGCGTTAGTCGCGTATTTAGCGAACTCTAAGTCGATAGCAGCTTCCTTAGCCATGTTCTTATCAGCGGCGATAGAAGCCTTCAAGTTGCTGATAACACCGTTAGCGTCGTTCGTGCGAGCGGCAACAACAGCCTTCAAATAAGAGGTAACAGCGTTAGGATTAGCGACGCCATTCAAAGTTTGAGAAGCCTTGCTGTAGTCCTTAACCAAGATCTGAGCCAAAGCAGCGTTGTTTGTCTTAACAGCACCGAAAGAGTTAACAGCCTTAGCATATTCGCCTTGCTCTAAGTAAAGAACGCCAAGAGCCTCGCTCAATTCGTTTACGCCAGCGGCGTTACCGAACAATTGTTGAGCCTTAGCTTGGTCACCCTTCGTTAATGCGATCAAACCTAAGTTCATGTTAGCGGAAGCGTTGTTCTTAACAGAGTTAGACTTGTTGAACATTTGCTCAGCCTTAGCCAAATCGCCAGCCTTGAATGCCATCATACCGATGTTGTTCCAAGTGCGGTAGCAGTTAGGATACAATTCTGAAGCTTTTGTATAGATAGCCATCTTCTCACCGTCGTTGTTAGTCAATGTAGCGGCGTAAAGGATTTCCTCGATATTCAACTCAGAAGGATTGCTCTTAGCCAAAGCGCTGATCTCGTCGTCAGACTTACCGATGATCTCGATGTTAGCAGTCAAACGAGAACGACGTAATTGCGGAAGGATTGTCTCAGCCAAGTCAGAGTAAACAGCGGAGATGTTCTTGATTTCTTTCTCTCTTGCCTCAGGATCTTGGTACATAGAGATAACACGCAATACTAAGTCTTTATCTTGCAAGTTAGAAGCGGAAACTAATTCCTTGAAGCCTTCCCAGTCTTGAGCGGTGTAACGAGCGTCAACCGGAGCGTCAACCTTCATCTTCTTCAATTCCTTGTTCAAATATTTGCTAGTGTTTCCTTCACGATTTTCAGCCAACGTGTTGTTCAACTTGAAACCACCATCAGGAGAAGCGTAAGCGCTGATCTCGATAGCTACATTCTGGTTCGGTGCCTCTTCTGCGTTCTTAACAAGGTCTTTCCATTCCTTGATAGCGTCAGAATTCAATTCTTGAGCGCGAAGGTTAGCTTGTTGGATCAAGAACATGATATTAGCGTCATGAGCCTCTTTGATGATGCGTTGGAATTTATCAGCTGCGATAGCTGCTGTAGCCGTAGCTGCGTCTGCCAATTCGGAAGTAGCGATAACGCCTTCACCGATCTTTACATCCGGCAATTTAACCGTCTTGTTTTTGATCTTCGCGTCGAAAGTCAAATACAATTCTGATTTCTTCATCTCAGGTTTGTAAGTGAAAGAAGACTTCATAGTTACGTTAGCGCCTTCTTTTTGAGGGATTACTTGGTTGTTACCTTTTACTTTCTCACCTTGGTAAGTGTAAGAGGTACCCCAAGCTTCGCCACCCTGGTAACGCAATACCGGAGTTACAGTTACAACAGCTTTCTTGTTGAACCATTTAGCGGGGAAAGTCGCGTTGATCGTTACAGGAACTTTGCCTCCGATAGCCTCTAGCGGCTGCGGTTCTGCTTTAATGTACTGTTCTGCCAACGGTTTCAACTTGTTTGAACAAGAAGAAAGAGTTAAAATGGCTGCCAATACGAAGAATGGCAATAAAAACTTTTTGTTCATAATCTTGATGTAAGTTTAAAATGTTACTATGTTAATATATTCACTTCCAAATTATCCCTTAGCCATTATCGTGCAAAACTAAAGTATTTTTTTGTCATGGATAGCAAAGAAGCGATAAAATCTTTTTAATTAATACTTATTAATGAATCCTAGGCTTGTTTTATACATAAATATGGGTAGAATTAGTGAGAAGGTATGGCTTTGTACCTCTTACTCCCTTCTCAATAGATAGTCTCCCAGTACTCTTGTTGTGTATTTTTTGATTAAAATACGATCTTTTGTGTATAATGCTTCTCGCCGTAGTACACGGTCAGGAAGTAGACTCCAGACCTTAAATTCAAGAAATGGAGTGTAGCTTGCCTGTCCGTGATCTTTCCGCTTTCCGACACTTTGCCTTGCGCCGAGTGCAGCGTATAAGTCGCTTTCTCTATTCCATCCGGCAAAACAAGGTGTACCAGGCCTTTCTCCGGACCGAGATGAACGAGTACCTGCCCGTCCGGCTCGATCTTTTCGTTGCTGACGGGATTGCCATATTGAATGACTGGATCGATAAACAAGGAGGTGCTAAAACCCGCTTGCGTATATTCGGTAGCTTGTCTCCAGCCGTTTTTATCATGAACCCAAGCCGTATTCCGGGTCGTTTTGCCTTTGGGTAGATTGTAGGCGGAGAAATACGTGTCCTCCGGGACGCTCTTGAGTTTATAGCCGATGTAGAACTTCCCGCTGACGTTCAATGGCTTGGAGAAGTGGATATAACTTTCCTGCGACCGATTTAGGGATTTGGCGGTCTCGATAAAAGTATCGTCCAATATCGATTTATTGCTGTAGCTGGGTTGGAATGTCTCCGTATATAATAATGTAGAGGGCTTTGAGTCGCCGCTGTAAACGGTAACTTCCACTTCCATTTGTTTGTAATTCGCTCCGGCAGGCGGTGTTACGAAATAAGCTCCGTATAAGGTGCCCGCTTCGGCTACTTGGTAAGCTTCCGCGTATTCGGTGATATTGGCGGGGTTGTTCCCGAACAAATACGCTTTCTCAGATCCGGGATAAAGCGTACATTCGGCGTTTTCTTGATTGCCGGAGTCATAGATGTTGCTCAACCGGAAACAAGGGGCTGATTTATACGGATCGAGTCCCTCGCAAACCTTGGTCTCGTCATCGGACGGGTTTAGCCAATGTTTGAGCTGTTTCTCGGGGGTGTCAATCGCGTCCCAGGGTTTCATCAAAGAGAAGAAGTAATCATTCTTCGGACTATTCTCGCTGGACTGCCCGCCGGATAACGCCCCGATGATCTCTCCGTCGGCATTGAACAAAGGAGATCCGGAGGAACCGCTGGCCGTATAACCTACATTCCAAGTCTTGACTTGCCAATGAGCGTTCTCGTAAAAAATCATGTTTGGATCGGTCAAGGTAAAGGGAGCCAGCTCCTCATCGGATATGCTGATTCGTTTTACCGAGTATTTGGGATGTTGGATACACGTATAAGGGGCAGGCCCTGCCTCTTGCGCGTTCCAGCCCGCGTAATAAGGTCTGTAATGAACCGGAGGTGTGGCGGTAAGTTCCAATAAGGCCATGTCTGCCATCTCATTAACCGCCTTGAAATAGGTAGATGCCGTAGACATCTCTTCCGTTCCCCTTAGGATCGGGTCGCAGAAAGGGCTGTTGAAGTTGAAAAAGCAGACGATACTTCCGGCTATCTTCTCATAATCGGGATTCTGTATCTTGAATTGGTTATTGAGGCAATGGGAAGCGGTGAGCAGATAGGGCTTTCCGTCATTCTTCGTGTTGTTTATCAAGGAGCCTGTGCATCCTATACTACCGTCTATGATCAGGAGAACGACGCTTTGTCCCCATTGGGCGTAATCGTTTGTCCCGTCTTGATAACAAGCTAACGGTGGGATTTTACCGATCTGTGAGGTGTTGTCTCCCGGCTCTAACCCCCGTAAGTTCCGGTAGCCATGATTGACTTCCCCGACGGTCAGCCTTCCTTGGAAGGAGGCGTTGGCCGGTTCTTGGTATTCTATGATCATGCGGTCTCCTTGGATGGGAGAGACCGGCAATAGGTTCAGCTCCGAGTTGTTTAAGTGATTGAACGAGCCTAGTATCTGTGTCCGGTCCTCGTTGTACAGGAAGAGCTGGGCGCCTTCCGGTAGTTCATATTCCGTGAAGAGTACGTTGATAGAAAGGGCTCCGGGCGAGTAGATCCCGAGTCTCCATACACGTGTCCCGTCCGGCCTGGTGAAGGTGACACCCGAGTTGTTCCGGTTATAATCCGTCATGAATTTATAGGCGAAACGGAAACCACTTCTCAGGTCGCTCTCGTTCAGCGAGTCGATACGCAACTCCTCTTGGATATCGAACGGAGGCATCTCTTTAAACAGCTGTTCGTTTGTACTTCGCATGAGCGATAGCGGAAGCGGGCGGCCTCCGTGGCTGACTTGCGCTTCCAGATTCCCTTGCAAATCAAAGAAGAGCAAGCAGAATAGTATATATAACGATAGGTAGTTGTTCATATCTGGCAAATATAAATATTTTCATTGAATAACGCCTGTATCATTGAATATTTTGTATTTTTGATTTGTAAATGAAAAATGATTAATTATATGAAAACGACAACTTCTTTAACACGCTTTCCGATCTTAATCTCTTTGTTTCTTTTCCTTTGTAATTCAATGGTTTGGGCTTGGGACTTTGCCGAGCATCGTAAAATAGGAGATCGCGCTATGCTCTTGCTACCTACTCGTTTGGTGGAGGCTGGCATTTTTCCGGATGAGGAGGCCGCTTACGCTGCCTTGTCTTCCTTGGTGAACATGAGTTTGGGAGAGGATGGAAAGGCCTTTGTCATGAACGAGCTAACCCAAAGTCCGAATCTGGTGACTTACGGTACTTTATGTGGATTGTCCGGAGACCACGTGGCGAACCCACTTTTGCTGGAGACCGGTTTGCAGACCCGTTTTTCTAAAACGAACCGTACGCTCTTGTTGGAGCAGAAAGCGATGGATAATTTCCTTACCGGTGCCTCCAGTAAGGAGCTTTTGTCGGTCAACTTGGCGTATGGTATATTAGCTATCAAGGATTTATCTCATTTTTATAGTTATGGAGACGACTTGAACGAGCATCTAGCGAAAATCGATCCCGATTTAATCTGTAAGATGTCGCAGCCCGCGAATATTAATAAGGTATTCAATGACTTGAACAAGCTCCCCTCTATGAGTAAATACTTTTGTATCCATATCTTCGCGATGTATCTGGCGGAAGAGGCCGGGCGGGCTGTTCTGGTGGGAGATCAGTCTTCGGCTAGCGACTTGATGTTCTACGCCACGCTTTACGAGGCGTTCGCCGAGCATTTCCTGCAAGACTCGTTTGCTTCCGGTCATCAAATGGTGCGTCGCGGGTTTGGTCTCTCCTCTATTTCCAATAATAAGAGTTTACACGATTTTTATAATACGATCCCGGTACATACGGCCAACTTGAAAGGTGAGACTTGGTCTGCCTATGGTGATAAGCGGCTAAATCAGAATATGCTGGAGTATAAGAAAAAGACGAGCTATACGGATATCCGGGTGAGTGATAAGCATCCGTACCAACTTCCGAAGGGCGATCCTTATGAACGAGAGACACACGTGTTTTCTCAAGTAGTAAACGCCACCTGCCAGTCTGCCCTTGAGGTTTGGCTGGCTTATAATGAAGTGTTGCAGGGGAGTGACCGTGACATATTGAAGGAGTTGCCGGAGAAGAAAGAGGATGTTCCCGCTTATATATACGCTAACTACCCGGTAGTACGGGAATTCCCGATCCCATTCGGCACGAAGCTGGACGAGGTTCCGCTGGACAGCGCTGCCCAAGATCGCAAGGAGGAGTTGCAACTGATCGTGCAACGTCCGTTCACCCGTAATTTCATTCGCTCCCGGGTGGCAAACTCTTTTTCTCTATTGCTGGGTGACTCTTGGAATAAAAATACGGCCGGGGTTATTTTCTTAGGGGCTCGCTTGAATCTTAGTATGTTGAATTGGCATCAGTTTGGTAACGGTGAAGGTATGATGATGAAGGCTGGTGATATCGCTCACTGGATCAATCCGACTATCTCGGGCTATTATATGCTGACGGATGAGGATGATTGCTTAGACGATAACTGGAATATCAAGGGTGGTCTGAATTATAATATGGATATATTTGTCTCGCCGAAACGCTTCCTCGGTCTTTATTCCTATATGGAGGTAGGTGTAGACCGTAGAAATGAGGAGACTCGTTTCGTGGTGGCCCCGTCGTTGGGTGTGCAACTGGGCTCATTAATCGGTTTGCATACCTTTAACTTGCCCGGCTGGGCGAGGATCCCGCTGGGCTTGATCTTGCCGCTGAAGTTTACCGTTACCTGTAATAAGGTGGCCGGACGTCCGGTTGAATGGTTGAATACGTTCGAAGTTGAACTTTTATTCTGATTTCCGGGAATCGGTTAAACTATATATCAAGTTTTTTCGCTAAGTTTGCCAATCGAAAAGTACGGATAAACTTAAATAAAACCAATATATAATTAAATTCTAAAGATATGGCAACACCTCCGTTTCATTACGAGCCGATGTTCCAAAAGGGACCGGACACAACAGAGTATTATTTGCTTACAAAAGATTATGTTTCCGTTTCTGAGTTTGAAGGAAAACCGATCTTGAAAGTCGCTAAAGAGGGTTTGACCGCTATGGCCAACGCCGCTTTCCGCGACGTATCCTTCATGCTTCGCCGTTCTCATAACGAGCAGGTCGCAAAGATCTTAAGCGATCCGGAAGCTACGGACAACGATAAGTACGTAGCCTTGACATTCCTTCGCAACGCCGAGGTAGCGGCTAAAGGTGTACTTCCTTTCTGCCAAGATACCGGTACGGCTATTATCCACGGCGAGAAAGGACAGCAGGTCTGGACGGGCTATTGCGATGAGGAAGCGCTTTCTTTAGGTGTTTACAAGACCTATACGGAAGAGAATCTTCGTTACTCCCAGAACGCTCCGCTGAATATGTACGACGAGGTAAATACGAAATGTAACCTACCGGCCCAGATCGATATCGAGGCTACGGAAGGCATGGAGTATGAGTTCCTTTGCGTGACAAAGGGAGGTGGTTCCGCTAACAAGACTTATTTATACCAAGAGACAAAAGCGATCTTGAATCCGGGCACGTTGGTTCCCTTCCTCGTAGAGAAGATCAAGACGTTGGGCACGGCCGCTTGTCCTCCTTATCATATCTCGATCGTGATTGGCGGTACTTCCGCCGAGAAGAACTTATTGACGGTGAAGTTGGCTTCTACTCGTTTCTACGATAGCTTGCCTACGACCGGTAGCGAGGGTGGCCGTGCTTTCCGCGACGTGGAGTTAGAGAAAGAGGTATTGGCCGCCGCCCAGAAGATTGGCTTGGGCGCTCAATTCGGCGGTAAATATTTGGCTCACGATGTCCGTATCATCCGTTTGCCTCGTCACGGCGCTTCTTGTCCGGTAGGTTTGGGTGTAAGTTGTTCCGCCGATCGTAATGTTAAATGCAAGATCAATAAAGAAGGTATCTGGATCGAGAAGTTGGATAGTCATCCCGGCGAATTGATTCCGGAGGAACTTCGTGGGGCCGGTGAGGGCGACGCTGTCAAGATCAACTTGAACCAACCGATGGCGGATATCTTGAAGGAATTGGATAAATATCCGGTATCTACTCGTTTGTCATTGAACGGAACGATCATCGTAGGTCGTGATATCGCTCACGCTAAGTTGAAGGAGCGTCTGGATCGTGGCGAGGATCTTCCTCAATACATCAAGGATCATCCTATTTATTATGCGGGTCCGGCTAAGACTCCGGCAGGTATGGCTTGCGGCTCTATGGGTCCGACTACGGCGGGTCGTATGGACTCATACGTAGGCTTGTTCCAGAGCCATGGCGGTAGCATGATCATGTTGGCGAAAGGTAACCGTAGCCAGCAAGTTACCGACGCTTGCAAGAACCACGGTGGTTTCTACCTAGGATCTATCGGCGGCCCTGCGGCGATCTTGGCCCAGAACAATATCAAGAGCATCGAGTGCGTGGAATATCCGGAATTGGGTATGGAAGCGATCTGGAAGATTGAGGTAGAGAACTTCCCTGCCTTTATCTTGGTAGATAACAAGGGCAACGACTTCTTCAAACAGATCAAGCCCCGTTGCTGATCCCCCGATCGGTAAGATAATGCAAAGCGGTATCCGGTGGTAGGCTGGATACCGCTTTTTTAATAGGTTAATCCCACGATCCACAGCGGTAGTTTCTTGCCGGTGGCGAATTCCAAATTGTCTGCCAAGATGAAGGAATTGGGAAGATCCGCTATTTGCTTGAATGTCTTATCCGCACCTCCCACCTCGAAGGTATAGGTCTGGTCTACGACAAAGTCGCCTTTTGTCTTCCCATATTCTACGTTATGACTTACGGACAATTGATTGACGACAAATGTTTCTCTTGCCGTTCCGATCTGTACGGGAGCTGAGGCTATGGCATACAAGAGGTTGGGATTCTGTAGGTAAATCTTATCCGGCTTTTGCATCTTTTTGACAGATAGTAAATCCGAGTACAACAACTTGAGTAATTCCGCTTTGTCCAGATTCTGCAAATAACTAATGACGGAGTTTCGGGAAAGTCCGATCATTCCCGCTAGTTTCGTGATGTCTAGCTCATAAGGGACAGAGATGGCTAAGATACCCATTAAAGCTTTGAGCTTCCGTGTATAGGTCGGGTCAACGTTACACAGCAACGGAAGTTCCTGCTCAATGATAAGATTGACCACATTCTCGATATTAATATAATAATCCTCTCTATTACCCGTAAAGAAAGGATAGTACCCCTCATGGAGATATTCGTTAAACATTTGTACGGGCCGGCATTTTTCATTTATTTCCCGGCAAATGCTTCCCGGGTTTTCTAGGATTCCCTGTAGGGAATAGGCAGGTATATCAATCTGTTTATAAAACATGAGAAATTCCCGGAAGGAAAGTCCGTACATATTATAAGGTAGGCAACGTCTGGAAAGATCGGCATCCGCATTCAATATATTCAATAGGGAAGAGCCGCTAAAAACAATTCGCAGAGATGGATACAGGTCGTAGGCCTCTTTTATCTCCTTGCTCCAAGTGGGATATTTATGTACTTCATCAAGGAATAGCTGTTTTCCCCCTTGCAAATAGAACCTCTCGATCAGTTCCGATAGGGTGTGGTTGCTGAAATAGATGCTATCGAGTGTACAATAAAGCACCTCCCTGCTTCCCGGTTGGAAATTCAGTTTAATGTATTGTAGCATGAGTGTTGTCTTTCCGACTCCCCTTGATCCTCTGATAGCGATCAGATGATTATCCCAGTGAATTTGGTGCATGAGTTCCCTTATGATATGGGTACTCGTTTGTGCCAGTAATCGTTCTTGTTTAATAAATAGGCTATCCATACGCTGATTGATTGAATGACAAATATACGATTTATTCAATATAGATAGCAAAAAGTACCCGGATTTGTTAAGAGCAGAAAGCAAATTATGCGCTTTTGTGTTAAGAGCGGAAAGCAAAACCTGTAAGTATCCGGTCGTAACGTACTTTGCGTATAGGCTTTCAGAAGTTTGTATAAATACCAATGAGACTATTAAAGCCTGTTTGAATTTTATCCAATAATATTCAATAGAAGATTCTGCCGAAATTATGGACTAATATTCGATCCGGTAGAGGAAATAGTAAAATTGGCGACTATAAGATCACTATTGAGGAAAATTAGAACAGGCTCTTACTCTTTAATTTTTTACCTTTGTTACGTTTAAGTGATAAAACAGATTTCCAATGCCTCGTATATACATCCTCATAATGTCGGTCTTGATCTCGGCTTTTTATGCTTGCGATCATCGGGGGAAGCCTTATCCCGCTACTTTGTCGCGGATCGAATCCCTTGCGGATACGAATCCGGAGGAGGCTCGGCCTTTGTTGGATTGTCTGCGGGATAGCCTTTCGCTCTTTGATGAGGAACTGTCTTTTTGTAAATATGGTTGACTCTAAAAGAATCATTCAAATGAACGAAAAGAATTACACTCAAGAACAAGCACGGCATTCGCTTACTCAGGAAATAAATCGTCTTCGCCTGCTTGAAGGCATG
>JAQVCX010000072.1:7859-19307 GCA_028689545.1 Parabacteroides sp. | reverse complement strand
CGATGGTTTAAACTAGTCGTTTTCCTATCCTATTGATATATTCTGATCCCCCTATAATATAATGTACGCCCGTACATTAATATATATCACCAAAACATTAAAGGCTTTTTGTAGAATTGAGATAAGGCTACGGCTCTAGGCATCTAATTGTACGCGGGGTTTCTTGCCTAAGGCACGACAGTTTCCTGCTTAGGACACTGCAGTGTCCAGTAGTAGACACTACAGTGTCCACGGCAGGAAACCGCAGTGTCCTAAGCAGGAAATTACAGGAAACTATAATAGACTGATAGGCAGAAGTATATGCCGATACGCGAAAGGGCTCTTTCCAGTACCCTCACAACGTATAATCATAGTTCGAGGGGATGAAGAAAAGGACGATCGTACCGGTTCCCTCCTCGCCCTTCTTCTCTCGTACCGAATAGGTTATTTTCTCTTTATTCCTCATGTTCAGCAATTGGATCGTACGATACAATACCTTTAAGCCCGTACCCGTCCCATTCGTGCGCCCCATGTCGGAAAGCGGCTGATACCCCGGGCCATTGTCCTCTATGCGAATCGAGATCCCTTTATCCTCCCGTCCAACGGAGATTGACAAACGCTTCTCGCCCGCTATAGCCCGCAGGCCATGCTTAACGGCATTCTCCACAGGGATCTGGATCAACATGGCCGGTATGTAAATCGCAGGCTGGGGCAAGGAGGGATCGAGATTCCATTCCAGGCGGAAGTCCGGCCCCAGCGCTTGCGCCTGCAAACTCAGGTAAGTCCGGACAAAGCGCAATTCTTCCTCCAGCGTGATGCTAAGCTTTTCCGTGATCTCCAGACTACTGCGCAACAGCTCCACCAACCCGGAAAGTTGCGTGCGGCGGGGACTGCCCTTCTCTTCCGAGCTGATTTCCCGGTTCAAGACGTTGAAAATAAAATGCGGAGATACACGGTTGCGGATGCTTTCCATCTTCAGCTTCGTCACCTGGTCGATATGGCTCAGCCACTGCGCGCGCCGTTTGCGTTTCATCAAGTAATAAGCCATGCCGCTGACGATCGACAAGATCACGAAAAGCAAGATCCAGACCCAGCGGCTCATCTCCAGGTATTCCATCCGGCCGGCCTGTTGTTTAATGATAACCTCCCGCTTGAGTAAAGTCGTATCTTGGCTATAACGCATATCTATCTCGGCGACACGCATCTGGGTCCGCTCGCTACGGATATTGTTTTCAATGACGCTATTCCTCGTTTGGTACTCATAGGCACGCCTAAAATCGCCCGTAGCGGCGAAATAATCCTGCAAGTTCTTATTACGGATCGCCACCATCTTGGGATCTATGCCTACCGTATCCGTATAACTTCTCAACAATTGAGAAGCCCGCCCGGAGTTTCCCTCTTTTAAGGCTAGCGAGGCCCTCAAGGTAGTCAGGTGATACAAGGCTGTCTTATTATTATAGGTATGGAAGTACTTGAACCCTTTTTCCAGATAGAGGCGAGCGGAATCCAACTGATCCAGGCATAGATAGATCTCCCCTAAATTGATCTCGCATACGTTGGTATAGAAATCCATACGCGTAGGGCGCACCACCTCGCGGGCTCTCAAGAACCAAGGAAGTGCCTTCGCGTATTCTTTCTTGTAATAATAATAATTCCCGCGGCTATTGCAAAAGGTGAACTTCTCGCTCAAGTTGCGCGCGTCCAGCTCCCTCTCCGCCAAACGGTAAAAGTGATCGGATAAGTCGAAGTCCCTCAATTCCATATACGTCTCGCCCAAACCAAAATAGATAGGGAAGGACATCCGATCCATAATACCCGACGAGTCACTCACGAAAAGAGCCTGGCGAAAGTAATGGGCACGCTGGTCGTACGCCCCTTTCCGGGCATATATATCGGCCATATTGATATAAATATCCGGGATCTTATGCCTCCTATCGCTCTGGCGGATCTCTTGATACGCCTCGGAATAGCAAAGGAGGGCCGAATCCGTTTTATCCAGAAACGAATAATAGTTGCCCTCCGTATTTTTCAACGTTCCTAAGAGACCATGAATCTTGGCAGACATCGGCACACGATGGCAATAGTCTATAATCGACCGATGTAAGACAAACCCGGAATCATATACACTATTAGCGAAATAGACCTGGCTTTTAGCCGCGAGCAAATCATAATAAGTATCGCTATCCCTGCTCAGGCTTAAAGCCTCCTCCAATACGGAATGAGCATACCGAGGATTCCGGTAAATCGAATCCATAGCCCGATGTTCCAATGAGTCAATGCGCAAGTCCCCGGAAGAATCGCATGTCTTTTCCCGCGGCTTTCCACAAGAAAGCAGAAAATGAGACAACGATAATAAAACAGCCATACAAGCCATGCAGATTCTGTATTTTGTCATCTTCTTGCGGTTTTAGAGTTCTAAATATAATTGTGATTAAATATTTCCACTATATTCATAAAACTCCGTGCAACAGTAGTTTCATTTGGAACAGAGGAAAATGCTATACCCGGGAGCTCCTTATTATATGTATCTTTCAAGATATTCCATACCGTAGAGAAATCCGTCAATAAAGGAGATTGACTTAAACATTTTTCCGTCCATCCTTCCGGCTTGTCGAATGTAGCCTTGTCATGCTGCAACAAATCATTGAAGTCTTTGCTAAATCGTTCAGAATGTATATACACCACACAATCTTTATCTTGCAATAAATAATACAGGTCGTAAAAATGGCGTATTTTAGCTGCCATATCATATAGATAATTGTCTGATAGAGAAAAACGCATCAACGACACTAACTTTTCCGTAAGTGTCTGCTTCTTGTCCAATACGTTCAATGAAAACGGTTGGAGTCCATAGCTTTGAATAAAAGCATCATTCCCGGTCTGCTGAAAAAAGTCACTAATAAAACATGCGATTATTTTCCGTTCATAGGGATAGGCATTTGCAAAAGAATTGATTTCCACCAACAACTGCCCGATGTTTACCGTCTCCTTAATAGCTTTACCAAGTACATTTGGATAGGTATACATTGCCTTATAATATCGTGATCCCTTACTCGTTACTCCGGGAACAGTTACTTCTTCCAAACCAATCGTCATTTCTTTAGCGATTCGTTTGATAAGTATTTTCAGTTGATTGCCACTTAGTGTATCGGCATCTAAAATAGCGATGTCGATGTCTTCCGAAAATCGATTACCTATATTATGTGCTTTCGATAATGATGTTCCTCCTTTGAAAATCGCTTTATCCGCATTTGGATTTTGTGCCATCAGTCTTAATGAGCGAGTGATCCAATAGTCCTTTTCTATATAAATTGGCCTTATATCCAAATGTTCTGAAGCAGCAAACACCGCATCAGTAAATAGCTTTTTATTTTCGTGTAGGTTCATATATTTTCCAATTTTGTTTGGTGGGCAATACTGATGCTGATAAAGGCAATTTGTATTCGGTGATTCCATTCAATGACTTTCGGATAATATCCAGCAAGTTCTTATCACAGTTGACATTTTCCAAAATGGCACCGCATAAGGCTCGCACATAGCTTGTATATTGTAACGTACACTTTACAAGCATTTTCTTCTGCTCATCATCCAACTCTGCTATTATTTCTTTCAATCGAAGACAAGCTTCATCGGGTGATGTTCCGGGTATTTCGCGAATAAAACGAATGGCATCCAATATGCGTAATACTTCTATGTTTTTTCGTGTAATCGGATTGGGCTGCAATATAAATGAAATAGTATATTTATCCCGCCTTACAGCACGGCGGTATTTATTTGTACCTATCTGAATATAAGAGGATATTTGAGTAGTTAATCCAAGCGCATTGTAAGCGGAATAGCCTGTAATATATCCTATCAGTTTTCCGTCACGCTCTAAGTAATCTTTAGCTATTTGGTAGGCGGAAGGTTTTAATGTGCCGAACTGTGTCTGTCGAGGTTTATAGAACTTACCCTTTGACAATTTCATTAGTTTACCGGAATCAACCATACGATTCAGAGCCTTGACCACAGCTGCTTTGTTTTGCGCGGCAAAGTCAAAATCCGATGCAGTAAACACATAGTCATCGGAAAAATTACTAACTGATTCCTTTATTTCCTTTGTTATATTCATGTCTAAACTGAAATTATCGTCGCAAAGATAACAAATCGTCCCGTTTTCTACGTGAAAAACGGGACAATTTATACTAGCGTATAAGGCCTTTCTTACATCGAGCAAAAGAAAGATACGAAAAACGGGACCGTGAAGTCCACCAAGATCCCGTGAAAGATAGAGACAAAGACCAAGTCCTTTCCGCAATAACGGGTGATAATCGGCAAGGTCGTATCCATCGTAGTAGCTCCCCCGGCGCAGATCGGAGAAAGCCTTCCGAAGTATTTGACGAACAACGGAGCGCCCAGCAAGGCGAATATCTCACGAAGGATATTGGCGATCAAGGCGATCGTACCTAACTCCGCCGCCAATTGCGCCCCCAGCGTCGGTTCTTTCAGCTCTGTTATCAAGATGGAGGATAAGGAATAATAGGCGAAACCGCTTCCCACCGCCAGACAATCGAACACGCTCCATCTCGTAAGTACGAGGCTGACCAAGGCCGAGAAGGTCAACGTCCCGACAATCGTAGCCAGAGGCACCAGCAATAACTTAGGCCGTATGCTCGACAAGATCTCTTTCAGTTTCTTATCGCTTCCGATGCTAATCCCTACTTGAAACATCAAGAGGTAAAGCACATAAACCGTTATATCATTCTCGATAATGACCCGCGGCAGATAACCGCTCCATCCCAGCAAACATCCCAAGGCAAAGAAGCCCACGACGATCAAGCTCCCCTTCATCCCCGGCTCCTTTCCTTGAAAAAGAAATGATAAACTCCCCACGCCGCCAAGAGACTTCCCAGCGTACCGGCCAAGGCGATCAGCAAGGCTTGCCCGCCCAACGTCGTTAGATTATTCACGATAGACTCATTAGCCCCTACCGAGATACCCAGCAGGAACAGAAGAAGAAGAATCGTATAAGAGATAGGCTTACCGATCTTTTGCAGCCATTCTACTTTTCGAGAGAAATACCCGACGGCAATGCCGCAGAACATGATTCCGATTACTGTAAACATCCTTTTGTTCTCTTGAATTTCACGGGAATCCGCATGCCTCCAGCGTCGGCCATTCCCTCCAACTTCGTTCCTTTCCGGGTCATGGTTAAGTCCACGGGCGTTCCGTCCACATAAAAGGAACTGGTGTAGGTATCTCCTTTCGCCTTGATCTCATTTATATCCAAGGTGCTACCTTGTATATTCACTTTAGCGGTCAACTTGCCGTTTTCTTGCTTTATCTGAAAGCTGCCATCCTGGTATCCATACGGAGCGTCGGGGGCAGAGAAGGACCAATCGCCTACGAGCTTACTAAGATCGGCGGCTTTATCTTGCGCCGAGATCGTGATACAAAACAAAAGGCATAAAAGGGTGGTAAATACTTTCTTCATGTTCGTTCCCATAATCTTATGTATTAAATGAATAATAGACTTGAATAACAGGCCAAATGTAGTGATTATTTTTCGATCTTCCGAGAGATATTCCAATATACGAGCATCAAATTCATCCATGCAATCAATAAGGTGTTCATTGTGATTGCCGCGCTTAACCTTCATCTCAATATTCGCTTCGAATGGTAGCTGTAAACGTGAGCAGCACCGTGGTAGTGCCAAAAATTGGAACAAACCTTTCGTGTATGTTTCACGAACTAAAAATAGTAGCCCATGTTTATGTTGAACCGGACATGAGTCGCGTTGTCCGGACCCAATGAAAAGGCATTGTCCCAGTTGTTGCCTATCCAGGCATGGTTGTGCCCGATGGCATAGTCAACATAGACAAATACAGGCCCCATGGCAAGCGAACAGCCCGTCACGTTCTGATAGCTGTCGGAGTAACCACCGGCCCGTTTGTGAAGTAAGCTAAAATCGTTGTAGAGGCATATCTCATCCATAAAACCCTTCCGGACGGGAATGAGATAGGACAATGCCGCCGAATAGATGTCGGCTTGGGCGGCTACCTGATAAGTAGCCCCGAAAGCACTCATGGTGATTTGTACGGGCTATGCCACCGGTAGCAGGTATTCCCCCGAAAAGCGGAGTTAGCATATTGGCTACCCCGAGGGCTATCAGTTCGGTGTTGGAGTGATGGCGGTCGCCTATCAAACCGTCAGCAACTTGTGCCGACAACAAAGACTCTATGGCTCCCAAGATGGCGATGGTGACGGCAACGGGGAAAAGGTCCTGAATCGCTTCCCAATCAACGAGTGGCATGGTGACTTCGGGAAGGGAGGATATAAGTGTAAACCGCGAACCGATAGTGTCAATGTCCGCTACTCCGTAAAAGTTACCGAAAGCCCATACCGCAGGCGTGATTATCAGAATCGCCACCAACGATCCGGGTATTTTTCTCAACCACTTAGGCGTCAATAGTATGATTCCTACACTTAGAAGACTGATAAGTACATTCCATCCGTTTATCGTGTCCATGTGACGGATATAGACCATCCACTTGCCGGGAAGTACATCGCAATCCGAGTGAAGTGTCTATCAATTTTGAGAAAAGAAAGTTGAATCGGTCTTCTATTTGGAAAATTCCGCCGAAAGGGGTTGCTTTTTGCTTCTTAATCGCTACCTTTGTCTTCATATCATGGATAACTGCCTGGTTTGTTTCGCAGCACGAAGATAAGTGATTCTCTGTTTGTTACCAAGCAATTCACAGATAAAAGATTTGGAACGACAGCCGTAATGCCTTAACTTTGTTGCGATTTAGCCTTTTTGGAACAGGAAGGTCGGATATAATGTATTTAAAAAACTATTATGCTGGATATTTATTCCAAGATATATTTCGGAGTGATTCATATTACCATTTTCGTCATACTGCTGTGCGCTCTCTCGTTGTGGTTACAACGTAGCAAAGGCGAGCGGTCGAGGCGCATACTCTCGTGGGTATGGCTGGGGTGCGGGATGATGTTACTCGTACGATTACTTTTGTTTTATCAAGACTATGTAGTAAGCAGTGATATTGTGCTCGACATTAGGGCACTTATCGGCGGATTTTTCTCCATCGCTATATTGTTTCTCTATCCGGTGGAGATCATAACTCCTCGCTGGCTCAACATTAAACGTTTATTACTGCTGTTATCTCCCGTCATTATTACCGCAGCAGTAGTCGTTATGATGCAACTATGCGGCGTTGAGTTTCGTGCCCTTTACAATTTGAACGACATTGCGCAATACTGGTATGAAGGCAATGTGCTCATTCGGTTTGTGGTAGTGCTGGAGATATTCAGTTATTCGTTCATAGTATTCTTTATCCCTCACAACAAGGTGCGTAGTAATACCACGCTTACTTGGGTATATAGTTATGTGATTGGTGTTCAAGGAATAAGTATTTTGTATTTTGGGAATATGTTTTTCGGATTGATACCTACCGGTATTTTTCACCATCTCTATACTATCGGTTTTATCTGTTACATTACCTATCAGGAGTTGTTTCTGCGACTGTTTATTGTGCCCTCCCAATTGGAGGATGCAACAACACTTGATGTGCAGCAGTTCCCTGCCACAGAACCGATAGAGGCGGCAGATAATAGAGAACTTGATCCACTCTTTCATAAATTGGAGCAATATATGGAGCAGCAACAAGCGTGGACTAATCCCAATCTCTCACTACCCATCCTTGCTGAGGCATTGCACACCAACCGCACCACCTTATCTCACACATTGCGAGAAGCAGGTTATGATTTCTACGACTATATTGCCGCCTACCGCATACGGGCTTTTTGCTCGGCTGTCGAGCAAGGAAAGGTGATTAGTATTCAGGCGGCATTTTTTGAGGTAGGCTTCCGAAGCCGTGCTACGGCATTCAATCAGTTTAAAAAGCAGATGGGGATCACACCGAGTGATTATCTCAAAAGTATTCCCAAAAGAGACTAACTATGCCGGACTATTCGCACCTATCATTTTTTAGCTCCACCCACATTCTTGCGGGTGTTGCCTTTATCTGCGCGTGGGTGCTGTGGGCTCAACGTAAGCAGGGCGAGCGCTCTCGTGCAATTCTGGCGGGAACTTGGGCATTCATAGCTATTTTATATTTGCTGCTGTCGATGATGCTTTACGGCGATAAAGAGCCTCACCTGGGGATAATGCCCATCACCCCTCTTATTACGGGTTTCTACTCAGTTATTCTAATATTGGTTTACCCCGTTGAAGTGGTCAGCCCGCTCTGGCTCAACCTCAAACGGCTTGTATGGCTATTTTCGCCTGCATTACTGGCTACTACATTGATTATTTTTATGGAGCTTTTCGGTTTTGAGTTTCGCAGAATCAACACCTTTGATGAATTTGGTAAATTTCTTTATGAGCCGAATGTGTGGCTGCGTGTGTTAATCACAATTGCCATCATAGTCTACGCAGCAATCATTATCTTTTATATTCCTCGCAATAAGATTCACGGTAACACCACCCTAACTTGGATGTTAGCCTATACGGTCGGTAATTTGGGTATCTGTGTTCTCTATTTGGGACGTGTTCTATGGGGAGTTTATCCTTTCGGCGTTATACACACCATCTACCTGATCGCATTTATTGTGATTACTACCTATCAAGAGCTGTTTGTACGCCTTTTTATTATACAACAGGAGAAACCTGCCGCCATTGCTTACTCTAAACCTATGGAAACAAGCAGGGAGGAACCTGAACCTATAAGCGATAAAAGCATACAGCTTTGGAATAAACTTCAGACATATATGAAAGATGAAAGACCGTGGCTTAATCCGAATATTACGCTGGAGATTATTGCCTATGGAGTGCAATCGAACCGCACCACTGTAACAGAGTTGATACAGCAAAAAGGATATGACGGTTTTTACGATTATATCGGAACATACCGTATCGACGAATTTTGCAAGATAGCCCGAACAGAGTATGCAGTCAATATTCAGGAGACTTTCTTCAATGTCGGCTTTCGTAGTAAAACAACAGCCTTCCGTCAGTTTAAAAAACAGATGAAACGTACCCCCAGTCAGTGGCTCATAGAGGTGAATAACGGGAGAGCTTAGGTCGTTGGATAAAGGTCAAAAAAAGAGCATCGGAATTTAGGTTTCGATGCTCTTTTTTATTGTCCGAAATTTTGAATTGTTTCTATTAGACATCAAATTGTATTAAAAGTACTCGGTTGTTTCTATTAGACACATATTGTTTTAAATGGACTCGATTAGTCTGAATAATAGAAAGTTAGTTAGCAAACATCTATTATCTTTGTATGCGTGGTACTTCATGTGCCACGCATATCCCTGCCCTTCGATCATTTTCCCGAAAATAATATAAACACTATAGAGATGATAAGAACGATTCTGATTGTTCAATATACCTGTATGACTTTTTCTAATAAATGAATTATATGAAACTGAAATCAATCCCAATTTTGTTTTTCCTGCTGATAGCATTGTCGCCTCTTGTACAGGCACAGGATAAAACAGAGACATACAAACCCACCGTGAGACGCTGGTACGTGGGTGTGCAGGGTGGCCTGCCTTTCGGGGTAAGCACATTCAGCTCCTTCGGAGAGTACAAGACTCGTGCAGGGTATAACTTCGGTGCGTTGACAGGCTACCATATCTCGCCGCTGCTCTCGGTAGAGTTTTCTGCCATGCTGGGTAATGTCTCGCTTGGCACGAATAAGTGCTGTGCCGATTATTTTCTGGGAGCGGACGGTGTACGCTACCTCACTCCTGTGGCAGGAGCGGAGAGCTACTCTTATCGTGACATCTACTCGTCTGTCTTTATGCAGCAGTACGGTTTGCGGCTCAATATTGATATGATGCAGATCGTGCGCCCCGACTACAATAAACGCTGGAGTGTGCTACTTTCGCCTGCTATCTACGGTGTGGGGTCGCATGCAACCATCAAAACAATCGACGGAGGTGCTGAGGTGATGAAAGCCGACTCTCGTTTTCAGTTTGGAGCCGGAGCCGACATTGGTGTGGGCTATCAAATCACCGAACGATTAGGTATCCGACTGATGAGCGGGGTGAATTTTGTGATGGGCAAGCACTTCGACGGTATGCCGGGTGGTGACCACGGCAACAACTTGGTGTGGAACAATAATATTGCACTCACGTGGAATTTTGGCAGAGGCAGAAAAGCGAAAGCGGTAAAACAGCAAACATACGTAGCGACCATACCGACCAAGACAAAGACCGAACCCGTAAAAGAGTCACCAACGAATACCAACGAAACCGAAAAACCGAATGAGATTACCCCGATAGTCGAAAAACCGCAAGCAGAACCAATAGTAGTTGCGGAGCAGCCTAAAGAACAGACGCAGGCTCAGGAGCAGGAGCAACCCAAGGAGCAGCCTCAGCCACAACTTCAGGCGCAGCCCGACAGCGTGGTGATAAGTTTTTACGTGGCAAGTACAAATCTCGTGTGGTTCTATAAAGACAACAAGCAATCCATCAAAGCGGTGACCGAGTGGCTGACAGCCAATCGCAACAACCCTGCGGGCTTTATCATCGAGGTGCACAGCTATTGCCAAAATGGAAAGGATAAAGCAAGAATACAGGCATGGCACGTAAAGAGCCATTTTATTCTCAGCGACAAGCTCAAGGAGTCTGATTTCCGCACAACTCTCTATCCCGACCACAGTAGCGAGGGACAGAACGAGGTTGTACTAATTCTTAAAACCAATAGATAATGAAAAAGATACTCTTATATATATTATTGGCTACCGCAGTCTGCTTTGCCGGTTGCGACCGGGAAGACTCGCACATCCAACTACCCGAAATTGACAAGCAGGACAAAGGCGGAGCCGTTGTAGCACTCGACGTCACAGGCGTTGATGCCTCCAAAATACAAGACACCCACATCTACGGCTTCGATGCGCAGCAGAAGATGGTGTGCCACTATTATTATCCAACCCCGCAGGAGCTTTCGCTCGATATGCTGGAGCTGGAGAGCGGAACCTACACCTTTGTGGCGGTGCTTAACGTGGGCAAGGATTTTACCCCCACAGCCACCCGTGCCACAACTACCGAACTGCCGCTGCCCAATGTCTTATTGAGCGAGATGCTCTCTTACATCAAGGAGGTTGAAACCGACTATCCCGATATGCTCACCGGAATGGTCAGCCGTGAGATAGACCTCGGCAAGGTAGCCCATCTGGAGATTGTGATTAAAGATAATACCGGGGGGCTTGCTACGTCTAAACTGCAACTGACCTTAACCTTGCCCGGAGCGGAGTTCCCCGCTTACCAAAGCTATCGCACAAGGGCTACGGCGGGCTACACCCTGCGTGGTGTGGTAGAAGCCTATCTCAAGGGTAGTAGTACCCCCGTCTTCCATAGCCCTGTGCCCCTCACTCCTGCGGCAGATGGCAGTTATACGCTTGAGGCGGAACTCGCTGCCGGTAGATACGATGTGCTGGTGTGGTCTTTTTTTTTTAATGC
>JAQVCX010000072.1:0-7844 GCA_028689545.1 Parabacteroides sp. | reverse complement strand
CCGCCAACCTTAAAGCAATCACGTTCAATGGCGCCTATACCGCCGGAATCGAGGCACGCGAGGTGTTCTATAAAGCTACTACGGTTGATGTTGTCGCCGGCAGTGCCACCACTCAAAGCCTCGCGCTGGAGCGTCCGATGGCAAAATACCGCTTGGTGGCAAACGATATTGCCCGCTACCGCTCGCTGATGTCCACTAACGACTACCCGCCGCTGGAGGAACTGTCAATCACCATTCAGTACGAGGGCTTTCTGCCCTGCGGATTCGATGTCGCCACCGGCAAGCCCAACGACTCTCAAACAGGCTACAGCTACGATGCCACGCTGCCTGCCATTACCCCCGAAATGACCGAGGTAGAGGTGGCAAACGACTATGTATTTGTCAACGGCACCGAGTCGGCAGTTACGGTAACGGTGTTGGTAAAAGATAAAACGGGCAAAGTAATCAGCCGTGTGCAGGGCGTGGAGGTGAAGTACAAACGCGGAATGCTGACCACCGTCGAGGGCGACTTCCTGACGGCAGGTGTGGTGAACCCCGGTATCAACATCGACACCAACTGGGACGGAGAATATGAGGTAATATTTTAAACGAAACGGAATATGAAAAAGATACTATATATAAAAGATACTATATATAATAGTTATGGCGGCGATACTTTTCAGCGCGTGTAGCAAAGAGGAGTTGCCCGTGGAGAAGGGACAGAATCCCGACGGAACATTCACCTTCAACCTGGCACTCGACGTGCCCGACGATGAGCAAGCTGCCGGAGCTGTGGCTAAAGCCAGCACAAGGGCACCGGTCAGGATGGCGCGCTACCTGTTGGAAATGTGCGAGGGCGGTGTGACGGTTACACCCGTCAAGATGAGTAATAATACCGGCATATTCAACGTGACGATGAAAAAAGGGGTCGATTATGTTTTCCTGTTCTGGGCGGATGGCGGCGTCGGCGACTATACAGCAACCAACCTACAGGCTGTTACGCAGACCACCCCTACCAATGCGGGCAAGCCTGCCTACTACGCTAAGGTGGAAGCTAACACCACCACTTTCAACGGCACGGTGACCTTGAAGCGTGCTGTTGCTGCGGTGCAGTATGTTGAGACAACGGGTTTCTCGTCTACCGGCAACACCCTGACGGTGAAATATCCGATTGGGGGTGCGGCATTCAACGTGGCAAACGGCACAGTGGCAAACTTCGGCACAGGTGCCGATATCACCCGCAGTTTCTCCGCCATTGCTGCCACGGCAAAAGACGGCACCGTTGCTACCGACTACCTGTTTGCCCCTGCTGCCACAAAGACGGTGATGAACGGCATTAAATTTCAGTTCAACAGTCTTGGCGAGAAGACCCTCACAGCAATTCCGCTGCAAGCCAACTTCACGACCAAGATCAAGGGGAACTATTCAAATTGATAATCGAACAAATTAAATAGCGTAATTTACTTAAAAACAAAAAAGATGAAAAAGATTCTATTCCTTTCGATGCTGGCAGCCCTTACGGCGTTCACATCGTGCAGCAAGTCCGACGACGGATTGCAAAACCAGAGTGGAGAGGTACTCAACGCCACATTCAGCGTGCAGGCTCCTGCAACCCGTGCCACAGTGAACGGGCTCTCTCGCTACATTGTGGAGGTCTACAAGTGCAATGACCTTACCGACAGAATCCAACGTGTGGAAAGTGCCTCAGGTTCTCTCACCGTGGCACTCGAAAATAACACCGAGTACACCTTCCTCTTCTGGGCGGACTACGGTACGGCAGCAGAGGGTGAAACCCTTTCGAGCGGCAACTACAACGCATCGAGACTCACGGAGGTGAAATCCGCAGGGGCAACCATTGACCAGGCAGGTCAGCAGGCCTACTGCCTTGCCGTGACATTCAACTCCGACAACTTTGCAGCTAATGCCTCGCAGGTGCTGAAAAATGCTGTGGCATCGGTGAATCTGGTGCAGTCGGGCAATGCTTTAGCCACCACAGACAACACACTTAAGATCACCTACCCCAATATGGGAGCGTTCAACGTTGCCGACGGCTCGCTGACAGCCAATACCCCCGAGCTCCCCCTTACGCGCACCTTTACGGTGAGCGCAACCACAGGCACCCTTGTCACCGACTATGTGCTGGCGAATCAGTCGGCATCGGAGTTGGTGAATCTGACAGTTCAGTTAAACAGCGAGACCGAGAAGACCATCACCAACGTACCCCTGCAATGCAACTACAAGACCAACATCAAGGGCGAGTTCTCGAACATCTACTCCTCGGCATTCACCGTCAGCAGCGAGGTAGAGGACTACTATACCGACCAAGAGAAGCCGTTACCATAATCCGAGAAGTCAGCAATGAAAGAAAATAATTAAAAACAAAGAAAAGATATGAAAAAGATATTATTCAGCCTGCTTGCCGGAGCCACGATGCTCCTTGGCTCGTGCAGCAAAGAGAGTGTAGATAACCTTGCACCCTCAGCCGCAGAAACCACCTTTACCGTCAACATGGCGGAGTTGCAAACCCGTGCCACATCTACCGTCACCCCTACACGCTACATTATGGAGGTGTGGAGCCTCGACGGCTCAACGGCAGAAAACGTAATTAAGAAAGCGGACGGCACACTGGTGAGCCACCTTGAACTGAGTAGCGGCTCGTTCACCGCCCTCTTGGACAAGACCAAAGCCCACACCTGCCTCTTCTGGGCAGATGGCTCGGTAGCCGACAACAACAATGGCGTGTATAATGCCGCATCGCTCAATGCTGTAACGCTCAACACGGGCAAGGTAGCCACCGAAGCCTACTACGCCATGGTTGTCCTTCCCAAGGGCACAAAGCCGGCTGTCGCCGTGACCCTGAAACGTGCTGTGGCGAAAGTAACACTCGTTGAAACCGCAGCCGTAGAGGCAGGCAAGAATATCGTTGTGACCTATCCCAACAACACCGTCTTCAATGCTCTCGACGGCGCCGCTGGCACCCCCACAACGGGCTACAAGACCACCATCACCACCGCCGCGGGCAAACTCACCGGCGCATTGGGCGAGTTCTATATGCTCTCCTCGGCTGGTGGCGAAACCGTGGACATGACGATCAAATATGCTTCCGAACCTATCAAATCGCTCACCAACGTCCCCCTAAGGCAGAACTACAACACCAACATCAAGGGCGAGTTCTCTAGCCTGCTCTCAAAAACCTTCACAGTAACGGCAGATGATACTTGGGGTACACCGGACATAGACATCAGTATCTGGGACGGCATTACCACCGCTCAACCTGCCGATTATGACCCTAACACCTCCGGCACGGTCAAAATCACCTCCGCCGCTGAGCTGGCATGGCT
Source organism: Parabacteroides sp. (assembly GCA_028689545.1). GTDB lineage: Bacteria > Bacteroidota > Bacteroidia > Bacteroidales > Tannerellaceae > Parabacteroides. The sequence continues at coordinate 4,524 of JAQVCX010000072.1, read as the reverse complement.
GGGGAAAGAATCCGGGAATACTAGTTTCGAAGGCTATACCTTCATCCTCACCACGGATATCAACCTCAACGACCACTGGTGGAAGCCCATAGGATCCGACAATCAATACTTCAAAGGAACATTCAACGGGCAGAATCACACCGTCAGCAACCTGAAATGCATCAACAGTAAAAGAGGCGGACTGTTCGGGAGGATCGCAGACGCTACCGTAAAGGACGTCACTGTCAGCGGCTCCGTCATCTCCACTTCGTCGATTGATGGTGATGCCTACGAATTGGGCGGTATTGCCGGATCTGCAAAAAATAGCAATATCTCGGGTTGCACCAATCAATGCAGCGTCACTCTTGATCTTCGGGTAGATAGCTATAATAATAGTTACGTCGGAGGCATTGTCGGGTATGTTTCTGCCAGAGAAGGAGATAGCGCTCTCTCCGACAATACGAACACCGGAAGCGTCAGCGTCACCAACCAAAAGGTTTCCTTCGCCGGAGGCATAACCGGATACGCGAACGTATATTACGGCCGTACCGTCACCCTCACCAGTAACACTTACAACGGCGGCACTCCGGCGAATGTCTGCATCGGGCTATGCGAAATCTATCAAGGCGGCACCATGACCATCGACGGGCAGTCAGCTACACACAAAAAACCGTTCCCCGTACCCGTTGAGTAATTGATAAACACCCCGCCGCCTCCCTCCGCGCCCCGGCACGGGGGAGAGGCATGGCGGAACAACGTATCACCCCCAGACCACACTGGTACAGCATGCACTCGAAAGAAAGGAGCATATCGTAAATGAATAATAATTCTTAAAATGGAAAGATCATGGAAGAATATAAATCAACTTATCCAAGCGACGAAAAATTGAAGGCAAGTACAACAATGACTGTGAAGAATCATACGGACATTCCCGTAAGTTTTGAGAATTGGACATGTGGTTTCGTTTTCTTAATCGATAGCGTAAACTGCCAGCCAAACTCTGACGGAGCAGTCAAAGCCGAATATGTATGGTATGATTTTAAAGCAAAAGACATGAATAATAATGTTCTGGCTACCATCAAAGGCGTGTATTACAACCACAATGTTATTTTATCCCGTAACAATGACGGCACTTATTCTCTTTCCAAAGAGTAATGATACTCCGTAACTCTTTCTGAGTACTGATAGTATATTCCCGACCCTTCGATCGGGAATATACCCGTTCATCCGGATGCTTTGAATGTTAGGATTTCTCCGGAATGGTAAATAACGACGCCTTATGCCCCCGAGTGGAGCATGAGCTGACATAAACAAAACCCGGGATACGGACAGTATAGAAGCTGTCCGTATTCGTTTTTAGCGATAAGCGAAGTGAATAAAAATTGAAAACCAAGATATATGGATCGCAGAAAACTGATAGCAGCGGCAGCGCGTAAGACCGATTACGCAAAGTAATCTGCGGGTGCAACTGACAGAACAAGCAGAAAATGTCTAAGATAATAGAGTCACAGATAAATGATAAATAACTACCTGACAATCAATATGGATTTTTAAACTATTTTCTTTCATCTGTTTCAAAAAGGCACTGATACTTTGCCAAACCAAGCTGTACCCGTAGAACGGATCGCGTTGCAACCAACCGTTATTGATAGCCATGTAGATAATTCTCCGCAACGGCATCATGTATGACCAAACGGTATTGGTGCAATGGTCTTTCTCCGTTCTTAGGAATAGTTCAAAGTCTGTAATGAAAGCAGGGGTAAGTTCTTTGAGGGCTATATCACTGACCTTATAGCGTTGCTTGATAAACTCGGATAAGTGGTTATACACAGTGCAGTATTTCCAATAACTGCGCTCGCTCTTGATTTTCCCTACTTGTTTGGCGTAATCCTCATTGTGCTGACTGAACACGGCAAGCAGGGTTTCATGCTTCATCCCCATACCTAAAAAAGCATTACGGACTTTCTCGGCAGTTACATAGTTATCCCTGTCGCATATCTCTCGATAAGCCTTGTTGATGCCCACACGGATTTTATCCAGCATTCGGTTGCCTTCCTGTGCAATGAGGCTTCTGCCGGATAATCTGCCCAGTTTGACATTCCACGATTTTTCCTCTACATCCAGCTTGCAACTGAATTGAGATATTTTGCCGTTCACGGTCACACGACACATGACCGGAACAAGCCCGTTCTTCTTCGGGGCATTGCGCTTGAGATAAAATAAAACTCTGAAAGTTGATCTCATACTCTACATTTTTTGATTGCAAAATTATTACCTGTAGAGTTGTTTTTTGATACGCAAAATACTGCCAATCAATGCAAAAGAATCGGATTTACTTCTTTTTTCATGCTATCGCTTCCATTCCCCGAAATTTCGGCTGCATTTGCAAGTGAGTAGCATCTGAAATCCATGTAAATCAGCTCTTTGAAAACCATCTAAAATCCTATTACCAACCAAAAGAAAGTAACGGGATAGTAATGTAACTCTGTCCTCACTTGGCTTTTTGTTGGTTTCGGATGGATTTCTGCTCTTTCCTTTTTATTACCTAAATAGCTATCCATCAGCCTTATTACTGCGTTCTGCGCTAAGTTTCAATTTTATTTCCTATCTTTGTGACAGATGATTGATAATTCGCTTATTACAAACTAAATCAATAATAACAGTGAAGAGAACGATCTTATTTTTTCAGGCCGCTCTTGCCTGCCTGCTGGTAGGATGCAAGCAAGCGCCGGAGTCGCCACAACTACAAGACGAGGCGAGGTATGTAGACCCATTCATCGGAACCGGATTCCATGGACATACATTCCCCGGAGCTACCCGTCCGTACGCGATGGTACAGCTAAGCCCGGATACCCACATCTTGGGATGGGACGCGAGTAGCGGTTACCATTACGATGACGACCATATCTATGGGTTCAGCCACACGCATCTTTCCGGTACGGGTATCGGCGATCTGGGCGACGTAGCCCTGTTGCCTTTCTCCGGCGGAGATTCCATCAAACCGGTAGCTACCTTCAAGAAAGACACCGAGAAAGCGACACCGGGGTATTACGCCGTACGCTTGGATAACTTTGGTATCAACGTGGAATTGACTTCTACAGACCGGGTAGGTTTCCATAAATACACATACGACAATCCGAAAGAGCGTTGTGTGCTGCTTGACTTGGGGCATATCTTGCAACCCAACTGGGGACATAAGCTGATCGGTAACCAATATTTGCTCGTAAACGACTCCACGGTGGAAGGTACCGTGAAGACACAAGGGTGGGCACATTTCCATTCCATGTCCTATCGGATTACTTTCTCGGAACCGATCGAGACCGTATACCAATACATGGACGGGAAATTACGTAAAGACTCCTTGTTCTTACGCCTGAATACAGCAGAAGATTTGAAGTTCCATTACAAATTTGCGGAAAAGGCACAACCGCTTTACGTAAAAGTAGCCTTATCCGTAGTCGATCCGGAAGGTGCCGAAAAGAATCTGGCGGCTGAATTGCCCGGATGGGATTTCGATAAGACCCGTGAGGAGTCAGCGCATATCTGGAACGAGGCGTTAAACTTAATCCAGATCGAGGCCGATCCGAAGGTCATGGTTAATTACTACACGGCGCTCTATCATACCATGATCGCCCCCTTCGCTTATCAAGATGTGGACGGACGTTATCTGGGCATGGACAAGAAGGTACATACCGCCGAACCGGGTTACGTAAATTATTCCGTATTCTCCTTGTGGGATACGTTCCGTGCGCTTCATCCGTTAATGACGATCATTAATCCGGACTTAGCGACAGATTGGGGCAAGGTACTCGTGCAAGGTTATAAAGAAGGCGGGATATTACCCAAATGGCCTTTGGCCTCTAGTTATACGGGCTGTATGGTAGGGTATCCAGCCGTTTCGGTTCTAGCCGATCTTGTAGCGAAAGATTTAGCGGAAGGAGATATGAACACGTGGGCGGAAGCTGGCGCACGTTCTTCCGTTTACCGTGAGGACCTGGCCGAGAAGTTCAAAGAAACCCGTGAGCTGGATCTGATCACGATGCACCCTTACTATAAAGAGAAACTAGGTTTCGTTCCCGCCGACTCTGTTCCGGAGTCCGTATCGTGGGGATTGGAGATGGCATACGAGGATTGGTGTATCTCCCAAATCGCCAAGAAGGCGGGCAACATGGAGCTAGCGAATGAGTACGCCAAGAAAGCCGAATACTACAAGCGCTATCTAGATCCGGAGACCAAGATGATGCGTCCGGTAATGAGTGACGGTTCTTTCCGCACTCCGTTCAACCCCCGCTATTCTTCTCATATGAAGAGCGACTATACCAAAGGAAACGCCTTCCAATGGAGTTTCTTCGCGCCGCATGATATGGACAACTTCATCGCCGCCATCGGTGGCAAGAATGAGTTGGAAACACGTTTGGACACCTTATTCACCACCTCTTCGCAGGGAGATGGAGCCGAGGCCTCCGGGGATATTACCGGATTGATCGGCCAATACGCTCATGGAAACGAGCCGAGCCACCATATGGCGTATCTTTATAACTGGAC
>JAQVCX010000071.1 GCA_028689545.1 Parabacteroides sp. | reverse complement strand
AACCCGCTATCCAATCCACCAGATCAGTCATAGTCAAGGCACGATATGTCAATTTATTTCCGTAAGTTCTTTGCTTTGTTACTCTCATGGGGTCTTATAGTATTGTATTAAGAAAGATAAAAAGGTTTCACTTATTTTCATCGGGTGAAACTTTAGTTTCTCTCGGAGAAACTAAAGTTCCTTCTAGGGGAAACTAAAGTTTCATTAGGATGAAACAATTGTTTCTCAAAGGGAAACTACATGGCATCCCAAAGGAGATCTTCCGTATAGCTATCGAACGCCGGTTCTTTCTCTATACCATAGCGCCGGAACAAGTCGCGTACGTACTGTTGATCTTGGGGCGAGAAACGACGTTCCAGCCTTTTCAGGCGATAAAAATAAGTCTTCCCGAAATGCCTCTTCATCACGCATTTCATCTCTTTCGCCTTCCTGAAGGGCAATTCGTCCAACAGATGCTCCATACCATAAGCGAACCTTATCGGCTGATCGCTCATAAATCCCGGGCAATCACCTTCCGGCAGAATCTGCGCCGGATTGACAATCGGCACGGACCACCGCTCTTTTGGTACATAAGGTATGATCTGATGGCGCAAACAACTGTCCGCCCGCTTACAACGATCATTAAAACAATGCGCGAAACCACCCGGCACACGGGAATAATCAAATTTGTCTAACATGGTATTCTGTATTATTAGATTTACACAAATCTAAGCAAATAAAATGGGTTTTCCGCCTTTTTGATAAAGAAATACACGAAAGATGGCAGTAAAATATCGTTTTTTGAGAGAGGATGGTTGCTGCAACAATTTTTCAATTGGTTATTTCTCAAATTATTAGATGGGGATTGTTGGAGTGATGGCAGCAGGTATGGGTGAAAAGTATTGAGGGGGATTTAGAAAAAACTCTTCGCACTGTATGTGTTTAGACTGGAATGCCTAATCTAACTTTTCGTGATGGCGGGTATACTCACGGTAATCACATAGTCTTAATCCTTATTCTACTGGAACACCTAATCTAACTGCTTTGATGGCCAATCGTGAGATTGATCAGATCATGTCTTAATCCTTATTCTACTGGAACACCTAATCTAACACAAATCTTACATCGGGTTTAATTGTCGCAATGGTAGGTCTTAATCCTTATTCTACTGGAACACCTAATCTAACTTGAAGACTATTGTAAGTGAAGTAAACATTCACGGAGGTCTTAATCCTTATTCTACTGGAACACCTAATCTAACTCTTAGCGGAGCTAATCTTTGTGGGGTTTATTTTAAGTCTTAATCCTTATTCTACTGGAACACCTAATCTAACACGGATACGTGAGGCAAACTCCAGCTCATACGGGGGGTGTCTTAATCCTTATTCTACTGGAACACCTAATCTAACGAAAGAGAAAGGATATATCGGTTAAGAAGGAATATGTCTTAATCCTTATTCTACTGGAACACCTAATCTAACACTAAAACACATATATATCTATATGTTAATATCTTAAATATCGACTTTGACAAAACTATTATCGGTTTTCACAAATATTAGCTCTATTTTTTGAAGTTGCAAAGGTAAACATTATTTCATTATTTCAAAGATCTCTTTTTGTAAAAGTTTTAAAAAAACAACGTGTTTTTATTATGCATAATAACATCCAGCTCTATTTTCTGGCCAATGATCTTCATTGATCGCAAATAATCGGAAGAGATTGGCACCACCAAGATACTATCCTTATTCTCATATGCGGCTTGAACCTCCGCTAGATCCCTACGTATGCAATCATACTCATCCATCCCCAAGTCCGCAAGGAATATAGAACGTTGAACCCTCGTACAGCCTTTTCGTTGCAAATACTTGAAAACCTGATGGCGTACCTTATTACTCGCTATATCATACATTATAAAAAACAGCATATTCGATGGTGGTCGATTCGTTTTATTTACTATTCCCAAAACTCTTTTTATGCGCTCATCCAATGAGTCTAAATCATCCAAAGCGTTACATTGGCGATTCGGAACCGCCGATCCGGAGATACCCGCATGAATAAGCTTACGCATGATATCCGCAAATGTAGGTGGTTTACGAACAGGCTTTTTCATGATAATCCTTGTTGGTTTATAAAATCGCTTACCAAATTGGCCATCAGTTCATTCAACTCCGCATTCGTACCGGTGCGAGGAGAACACACGACGGAGAATCCCCTTTTCCCGAAAAACAAATTCACCTCCGCCTGTTTCAATCCCATCGTAAAACGGATTTTCTTGCCATATTGGATATTGATAACTTCCGATATAATCACCCCCGTTTGCTCAATATAGGGTTGTAACAGAACCATCAGTTCGCTCAATTCCTTAGGGACAAATACGGGTGTTTTCTCTTTCTTCGCCTTCGGATTCAACAATTGTTTGATTCTTTCCATCGCCTGTTGATCCGGATCCGGAGAAATCTCGGTGGCGTCTCCCCGCAATGGCGGCAGAATACACTCTTTCAACACTAAATCTTGTTGCCTTTTCAACTCAAACAAGGCGCTAGGATTATCCGCATCCAAGAAAGCTCCCATATCCACCGCCTCTGCATCCGGGTTGTAATAAGCATCGGGATCCACGCTGATGAAACAAGCTCTTGTCACATCGCAAGTTCGTGTATCGATCACCTGTTGCAATGCATACTGCTCGCTGAACTTCATCAAGAAAGCCTTATAGAATAAGGAATATACCCCGCTATCGTAACACCGTGTCTTTAGTTTAAACAACACCTTCAAGCCATCCTCTCCCGGTGATGCGAAAGACAACATGACACGAGAATCCTTCTCTAACTGCGCCCTCGTACTTTGTAGGGATAAGCCTTTATCTGACAAATGGTCTATATCAACGATGAAATATTCCGTATAAGCGAAATTCTCAGTCTTGCGATAAGGCGGATTAAACATTCCACATACCAAATAAGGCAATTGGCGTTTCAATACCCCATACTGTTTCACATCTATCTCCCTTACAATCCGCAATTGGCGGATAAAAGAAAGAATCTGGGGGCGAGGATTACGCAAGGCATCGTACACGTTTTTGACCGCCACCTTACGTAACATATCTGCGCTGCTTATTATATTTTCTCCTGTAGAAATCATACTCAAATATATTTTTTCCATTGCTGCGCAAGATCTTGCGCATAAAGTGATATCTGATTCAAACGGCTTCTCGATGTGCCTTTGATAACGACAATCTCATCCAAATAATCATTCATTGATTGTATAAGCACCCGACGTCCTAAAGCCTCTAGCCAATAAGAGCCATCTTCTTTGACCGAATAATATTCGTCTGTCACCACCTGTTGCATCAGCAACGAGCAAACCACGTAATCGACCCATATCCTATAAAGCTCTATCAAGTCGTAAACCAGCACCGGACGATTATAATCATCCCGGTGCATCACCCCGATATATGGATCGATCCCGGCCTTTATAAGTGCGCCTTCGATCTTTCCATACAGCAATCCATAGCCGTAATTCAATAAAGCGTTGGTAATATCAGTTGCCGGATGCTGACTTCTTCCTGCGAAACAGTATTTCTCCGGAAGGAACAGGTTCAAGGTCTCAAAATAAATTTTAGAGGCAAGGCCTTCCCAACCACGCAAAGAGGGCGCTATATCCGGCACGATCTCGCCCTCCACATTCTTTATTTTCGTGCGGTAATCTTCCAAGCGGTCAATAGAGCGACGCACTTGTCTCTCGATCTCTGAGGACAAAGGAGTCATCATCAGCAGCAAAGCCTGCTGATTCTCTATTTTCCTAGAGATTATATCTTTAATCCAAGCAACCGCATCCTTGGTAAAAGTAAAACTCAATTGCCCTTTTCGGATTGTTGATACCGATCCATACTTGGGACTCCATATCCGACCTAATGGTTGCCCGCTTTTATCCATAAACAAGACCTCTATCTCCTTCTCTATGGCAAGTAGCACCGCATCGCTGGTTATTTGTGCTCCACGGCTAATCTGGATCGAACTGATTCCTTCTGCTGGAACTCGCTGTTTGCCTTCCTTCGTCAAGATAACAAAGCTTTCGTTGTCGCGACTAAGCGACGTTCCGAATGTATTCAATACTAACTCCATAAATATCTCGTATTAGTTTTCTGTATGGTTTATGCAAATATACATATTATTTCATTTTTATCATAAAAATCACTACATTTGAAACTCACAATTTCTATCAATCATAATAACTGACATATTTTGAAAATAATAACGTACAATACAAATGGATTAAGGGCTGCCGTAGGTAAAGGCTTGCCCGAATGGTTGGCGCAAGAGCAGCCGGACGTGTTATGTATCCAAGAGACGAAGTTGCAACCGGATCAGTTTCCGGCGGAAGCGTTCGAGACTTTAGGGTATAAGTCTTATTTGTTTAGTGCCCAAAAGAAGGGATATAGCGGCGTGGCCATTCTTTCGAAACAGGAACCGGATCATATCGAGTATGGGATGGGGATCGAGAAGTACGATAATGAGGGACGTTTCATTCGTGCGGATTTCGGGGAGGTGTCGATCGTGAGTGTCTATCATCCTTCCGGGACTAGCGGGGATGAACGACAGGATTTCAAGATGGCATGGCTGGAGGATTTCCAGGAATATGTCGTCGAGTTACGGAAATCCCGTCCGAACTTAATTCTCTGTGGCGATTACAACATTTGCCACGAGCCGATAGATATTCATGATCCGATCCGGAACGCGAAGAATAGTGGCTTTCTTCCGGAAGAACGGGAATGGATGACTCGCTTCTTATCCGCGGGTTTTACGGATACATTTCGCTTCTTAAACCCGGACAAGCAGGAATATACATGGTGGAGCTACCGCTTTAATTCCAGATCCAAAAACAAAGGATGGCGTATTGATTATTGTATGGTTACTGACAATATGAAGCCGAAAGTTAAAGCCGCTTATATATTAAACGATGCCGTACATTCCGATCATTGTCCGGCCGTATTGGAGATCGAATGATTTTTCCATAATAAAAAAAGGATGTGTTCTACTTGCGTGAGTAAACACATCCTTTCTTTTTATTATGAAATGGGAATAAGTCTATAAATAAACTTGGATTATCTTTAAATATCCAGCGCTCCGATCAGCTCTTTTACGGATTTGAAACCATGTCGGTCACAATAGTCATTCAATCCATCAATAACCTTGATAGAAACCGTTGGATCTACAAAGTTATAAGTTCCGATCTGGATAGCGCTAGCTCCAGCCAACATAAACTCCACGGCATCTTTCCAACTCGAAATACCTCCCAAACCTATAATTGGAATCTTCACCGCATGATAGGTTTGCCATACCATACGTAAGGCTACAGGCTTCACGCAAGGTCCGGAAAGGCCTCCGGTTATTGTAGATAATATAGGTTTACGTTTCTCCGCGTCGATGGCCATTCCGAGCATCGTATTTATCAGCGAGACAGCATCCGCGCCCTCCGCTTCAACAGCTTTAGCGATCTCCGTAATATCAGTCACGTTTGGAGAAAGTTTTACAATAAGTGTCTTCGGATAAACCTTGCGAACAGCCTTGACAACCTCACCGGCACCACATGTAGTAACGCCGAAAGCCATACCCCCTTGCTTTACGTTGGGGCAAGAGATATTCAGTTCGATAGCGGGAATCCTATCCAACTCGGCGATCTTTTCCGCACACGCTACATACGTCTCAACCGAAGATCCGCTCACGTTTACGATCATATTCGTATCGATGTCCTTGATCTGCGGATAAATATACTCGGCGAAATAATCGGCGCCCTTATTCTGAAGCCCCACGGCATTCAACATCCCGGAAGGAGTCTCCGCCATTCTTGGATAATCATTACCCTCGCGAGGTTGGATGGTGGTACCTTTCACGAAAATACCTCCCAAACGTGAAATATCCATGAAATCAGCATATTCTATACCATATCCGAACGTGCCGGACGCTGTCATTACCGGATTTTTCAACGGTAAATTTCCTATGTTTACATTTAATGCAGCCATGACAATTTCTCAATATTAAATACGGGACCTTCTGTACACACACACACATTATGACCTTCCTTGTTTTTCTCTACGCAGCACAAACAAGCGCCTATGCCACAGGCCATCGTGTTCTCAAGAGAAACCTCGCAAGAAATCGCTTCCGCGCCTGCGTATCTCGCTACCGCCATCATCATTGGCTTAGGGCCACAAGTATAGATCTGGTCAAAGCGAACCTCTTTAAGGATCGTATGATTAGTCACATACCCTTTCTCGCCTAGCGAACCATCCTCGGTCGTGATATAAACCTTACCAAATCTCTGGAATTCATCTAATTGCAATACATCATCCTTCGAGCGAGCCCCCAGTAGAAAAGTAGGCTCAAAACCGGCTTCTTTCAGACAAGCTCCTAAATATAACATCGGAGCGGTTCCAACACCGCCGCCAATCAGCAGGAGTCTCTTGTTCTCCTGTTCCTTGGAAGGAATTGTGAAACCATTACCCAGTGGTAACATGATGTTTACAATATTGCCGGGATGTAGCTCCGCCAGTTTTCTCGTGCCATCACCAATAAGTTGGATCAACAACCACAACTCATTTTTAGACTTATCTACATAATTGACAGAAATCGGACGACGCAAGAATGTTGTAGGAGAGTTCTCTACACGAACCTCTACAAATTGTCCGGGAAGTATCTCCGGGAGATTCCCATCCGAGGTTAACTTTAGCAGGCAATAATTTGTATGAAGGCGACAGTTTTCGGCTACCTTCATGTCTAAGATGTACTTCTTCATATATACAATTGCTCAATTTATATGCAAAGATACATGAATATAACGTATATACCGAACTGTTTATCTCAGTCTTTCTTGTTTTTTTCGGGTACGAAGGTGTCAAACGTGTTATCGGAGTAAAATATCATTATTTTGCTAACATTTTTAGACGGCTTCTCTTGACATATAACTTGTTCTACAACAGGCTGCTTATAGATGTTTACAGGTGTCTCAACCCCAATTTCCTTGCGATTTTCGGCGACAACCTGTACTTCGGGACGATTTTCAAGCGTATTTGTAAACAAATTGGGTTCGGTTAACACATGTTCTCGAGTCATTTCGCCTTTGCCAAACAACAACCAGTCGGAATCAACATAAGTGAACCGCTCTAGTATCTTTAGCAAAACATCCAAACTAGGATTATTTCTCCCAGATATAATATGTGACATTGCTGAGCGCTGTATGCCGATCGATTCAGCAAATTTAGAAGGGGTAAGTCCTTCGCGTTCCATTATTTTCAAAATACGATCTCTCATATTCATATATCTCTTAAATTCTTACTAGAATCCTGCCATTATGACTGTTTACTACGGTAAATGTTCATAAAGTAAACTTGATACAAAGATAAATCAATATTTCCATTTGTGCAATTTATTTTTATAAACACAAACTGATACATATGTGCCAAGGCGGTATAAATGTATCGGATATAAATGTAAACGACCTTAGAAAGAGTATTTAAGAAAACTTTAAGTAAACGACATACTCATCTGGTCTACAGCTGGATATTACAGTATATATAACGTAAATTTGAGGGATTTTTTACGTTTGTAGACAGAAAAACATATTTAGTTCATGTAAACAATTAATATTTCTGTATAAAGAACTGGCTGTTTATAATTTATTGCTAATCATGCGAAGATCAAGAAATATAGAATACCCCGTGATTTATTTTAGTAATGTAAACCTAATACATTTGTAACGCCTACGATCTGATTACAAAAGTAGTCAACATCTGTAACCCGCTTGAATGCTTTTGTAGTATATACGATTGTAAACACCTCTTTGGGATTATATTTGTATACATTATCAGTGTACTCTATTTCTTTTACTGCCAACTTGTCTCATTTTCATTAAGGCGAAAATGAAAATAAGGCATGCTCCTATCGATTATAGCTTTAAGTATGGATTTCTGGAGATTTTTGAGGAAGGAAGTACGAGATCGAATAAATTTAAAAACCTCAGAGAGATAAAACAGGCGTAATTGATTGACAAATAAACAAAAAGGCCTCTTTTCCTAGTTCGAGTTTTTCATCGTTCTAGGAAAAAAGGCCCTTTTGCCTGTAGTAAGTCTATGATTTCTGTCTAATGCAAAATTTTGTAAAGTAATTCTTTTAGTAAGTCCGCATCAGTCGCTGAAGAGTTCTCCACTCCCTTAGATCTTGCGTCAGTTGTTCGGATATCACTGATCAAATTAAAAACTTTCATCGCTGAATAGTTTTTCATACCCAAGAGATAGTCCTTTACTTGATAAGTCCCCCTCAAACCAAGCGCGGTCATTAAGCCTAATTCCGATCGATCTTTTGAATAATAGCAAATCAGCAAGTTTGAGAAATAGTTAAATAATACAGGAAGTGTCATCTGTATCGGATTACTTTTAGGGTTTTTCTCAAAATACTGAGCGATCCGGTTTGTCTTTAATACATCCTTCATGGCAAGTGCCTTTATCAGCTCGAAGTTATTGTATTCTTTACTAATCCCTATATTCCGCTCGACCAATTCCGGCGTGATGCGTTTAGAGGCGTTTTCAGCCAAGATAATTGCCAGCTTGTCTAATTCCTTGTTGAGACGGTTCAAGTCGTTCCCAAGGAAATCTGAGAGCATTTGAGCGGCTTTTGGATCGATACCGATAGAGCGTTGTTGCATTAAAGAGGTGATAAAACTCGGCATCTTATAATCCGGGATCTTTTTCGACTCATATAAAATGCCATTTTTATCGGTTGCGGCCGCTAATGAACGACGGCGATCCAGCGTTTTATATTTGTAATTTATGACCAATATAGTTGACGACAAAGGATTCTTCACATAATTGCTCAACAACTCTATATCTCTCACTAATTGTGCCTCTCTAACAACAATCAATTGATATTCGGACATCATCGGGAAACGACGTGCCGCATTGATAATAGAAATAGCATCCGTATCCGCACCGTATAGAACAATCTGATTAAAATCTCTCTCTGATTCATCCAGTACGCTTTTTAATAACAAATCCGTTATTTGATCGATGAAGAAAGGTTCCTCACCCATTAACACATAGACAGGCTGGAACTTTCTGGCCGTTATATTCCTACAAATCTCCTCGAAAGTAATTTCTTTTTTTGCCATAAATTATAAGGTTTTGCTATTACCAACTAAAACGAATATGACGGATGGTTTTCTTACCATCCAGAATCTGTTGCAGAGCTTCAACCCCCAACATTACCTGTTCTCCCACGAATTGCTGGGTTACTTTTCGGTCGCTCGCTTCTGTTTTTACACCATCTTCTTCCATTGGTTTATCCGATATCATCAGCAACGCGCCCGTGGGTATTTGATTGGCGAAACCGGCAGTAAGCAAGGTGGCGGTTTCCATATCGATACCGGTGGCATGCGTACTGCGAAGATATTCCTTGAAGTCATTATCATATTCCCAAACCCTGCGATTTGTCGTGTAAATCGTGCCTGTCCAATAATCTTTCCCATGGTCGCGTATGGCGGAAGAAATGGCACGAAGCATTGAGAAGGCGGGTAGCGAAGGTACCTCGGGCGGCAAATATTCATTTGAGGTTCCCTCACCTCGGATCGCCGCTATTGGCACTACATAATCCCCTAATGCATTCGCTTTTTTCAAGCCTCCACATTTACCGAGGAAAAGAACCGCCTTGGGCATCACAGCGGATAACAAATCCATGATTGTAGCAGCGTTCGCGCTTCCCATCCCAAAGTTGATAATAGTAATCCCTTCTGCCGAGGCATTGGGCATCGAACTTTTCAATCCCAGGATCGGGACATTAAAATGATCCGCAAATATCTCGACATATTTAGTGAAGTTCGTAAGTAATATGTGCTTAGTGAAGTCTTCTAGCTTACGCTCGGTATAACGAGGCAGCCAATTTTCTACGATTTCTTGTTTTGTTCTCATAAATAACTACCTTTGAGGTGTATTTTAGTTAGAATATAAATAGCAAATATAGCAAATGCTCCCATTAAATCTACCAAAATTCTCTATCAAAGTTGCGGAGAAAGCAGGAAAGCCCTCTATCTGGGATCCTGTACGCCGAAAATTTGTCGCATTAACGCCGGAGGAATGGGTACGACAACATTTCGTGAACTATTTGGTCACGGAAAAAAACTATCCCCAAGAACTTTTAGCGAATGAAGTGGCGGTAAAACTAAACGGAACATCCAAACGATGCGATACAGTCGCATACAATCGGTTTCTAGCGCCTCTAATGATTGTTGAATACAAAGCCCCCCACATCGAGATAACAAGCGCTGTATTCGATCAAATCGTACGTTACAACATGGTCTTGCACGTGGAATACCTAACCGTAAGCAACGGCATACGGCATTTTTGTTGTAAGATTGACTATGATAAACAGACCTATACTTTCCTCGATGATATACCGGAATACAACATATTAGAGAAAATCGTTTAATTACCTAAAAGAAGTTCCCCTTATCCTTCTATGCGCTCGCACGGATCAGATAAGGGCTTACTCAGCCCAACCAGTGAGTGGTTTTATCGGTCAAGAATTTATAGCTCGCGCAGAAGTCATCTCCTCCCATATACTCGACATCGCCGGAAGTCTTAGAAGAAAACGTCCTATCCACCTCCTCATTTTCAAGGCGGAAAAATTCAAACAGATTATATGTGCTTGATAGAAAGAGAAGAAAAAGAAACAGGAATGCCTTTACGACACTTCTTGTTTTTTTTATATATTGAGTAGATTTTAAATCCATATCCCACGCATTAGAAGTTACATGGGCACAAACGTAGTAATATTCGTCAAATAAACAAATATTTTAACACGAAAAAATTATTTCGTAAAGAGATAATCCTCCGGCTTCGCGATTCGTAAGATATACTCCGGAGTATTAGGGAACCTTTTCGCATACAAAGTGACAGAATCACCCCCTTCAGTCATCGTAGAATGAGATTTCGACGATATCTGGTCAACGTTACGCAATTTTATCTCATCATCCTTATCGAAAAAGAATGAATATCCTAATAAAACCGCAAAAAAAGATAAAATCAATGGCTTCATGTCCAACTCGTTTTTATGACTATATATGCTTAGATGCTTATAAAACGATAAACGCTGCATATTATTTCAAAATAGTTACATTTTTAATTCATCGACACGAAAGAAGTGGAAAGTGAGTTTTCGGACTGAAACCAAAAAAGGCGAGGATTTTAAATCCCCGCCTTCTTATTTATAGATATATAACCGAAGTCCTATTATCCGCCGAAATTATCGAAGTGCAACATCTCACTAGGTACACCCAAGTTATCCAGCATATCTTCCACAGCCTTTGACATCGGGCCCGGACCACACATGTAGTATTCGATATCTTCCGGAGCCTCGTGATCCTTCAAGTAAGTATTAAGGATTACTTGATGAACGAAGCCCGCCGTATATTTAACACCCGCAGCATCAGCGGCAGGATCCGGACGGTCAAGCGCCAAGTGGAACGTAAAGTTCGGGAACTCTTTCTCGATCTCCAAGAAATCTTCCAGATAGAACACCTCATTCAAGGCACGAGCGCCATAGAAGTAAGACATCTTACGGTCTGTAGTCTTCAATGTCTTCGTCATGTGCATGATCTGGGCACGCAACGGAGCCATACCGGCACCACCACCGACCCACATCATCTCTCTCTTAGAGTCGAAGATCGGATGGAAATCACCATAAGGACCACTCATCGTTACCTTATCACCCGGTTTCAACGTAAAGATATAAGAAGAAGCGATACCCGGCATTACATCCATAAAACCTACCTGAGGTCTCGGCTTAAACGGAGGAGTAGCGATACGGACCGTCAACATGATACGGTCACCCTCGGCCGGATAGTTGGCCATAGAGTACGCACGGATAGACGGAGTGTCATTCTTACATTTCAACGTGAACAATCCAAATTTCTCCCAAGCCGGCAGATACTCAGGGCCGATCAAGTTCTTATCGATATCCTTGTTATAATCCATTGAGTATGTAGGGATCTTAATCTGAGCGTAAGAACCAGGAAG
This sequence comes from Parabacteroides sp., assembly GCA_028689545.1. Classification (GTDB taxonomy): domain Bacteria; phylum Bacteroidota; class Bacteroidia; order Bacteroidales; family Tannerellaceae; genus Parabacteroides. Next base: position 7,431 of record JAQVCX010000071.1, on the reverse strand, counting down.
GAAGTCCATATGCTCGCCTTTAGGCAACGCAACGATAAACTCCTTGATAAACGTAGCGACGTTCTTGTTGCTGATAACCTCGCACTCCCATTCCTTAACACCAAATACCTCGTCCGGTACCTGAACGACCATATCCTCTTTCACCTTGCACTGACAAGCCAAACGCCAATGCTCTTTCATTTGTTTACGAGAGAAAAATCCTTTCTCGGTAGGTAGGATCTCGCCACCGCCATCAATAACCTGGGCACGGCACTGACCACATTTACCACCACCACCGCAAGCGGAAGACAAGAAAATGCCACCGCTTTGCAGCGCACCTAGCAAAGTACCACCCATCGGAGTCTCAATATCTTTCTCTCCGTTAACCTTCAAGCTTACATTTCCTGAAGGCACCAATTTTGCTTTAGCGAACAAAAGTAAACCGACCAAGATCAGCGTGATCAATAAGAATACTATTGCGCTGACACCAATCGTTAGTCCGCCCGACATTAATAAAGTCATCTTTATATTTTGTTTAATGCGTTAATACTTAAATCTTCAGACCAGAGAAACACATGAATGCCATACCCATCAAACCTGTGATGATGAAAGTAATACCCAAGCCTTTCAACGCCTTGGGAACATTCGAATATGACAATTTCTCACGGATAGCCGCCATACCTACGATAGCCAGCAACCAACCGATACCAGATCCTAAACCATAAACAGTAGCGACACCCACGTTAGGGAACGCTTTTTGTTGCATAAACAGAGAGCCACCCAAGATAGCACAGTTTACGGCGATCAGCGGCAAAAAGATACCAAGGGAAGCATACAAAGACGGAGAGAATTTCTCGATTACCATCTCGACCAACTGCACGAAAGAAGCGATAACGGCGATAAAGATAATAAACGCCAAGAAGCTAAGGTTTACCTCAGCATACTCCGGGCCTAACCAGCTCAACGCACCTTCTTTCAATACATAATTCTCAAGCATATAGTTAATCGGCAGTGTACAGAAAAGTACGAATGTCACTGCTATACCTAATCCTAAAGCGGTCTTCACGTTCTTTGAGACAGCCACGAAAGAGCACATACCCAAATAGTATGCGAAGATCATGTTGTCAACGAAGATCGAGCGGACGAATGTGCTTAATAATTGTTCCATTCTATTATTCGTTTAATCGTTAACATTAATTTTCTTGAAGTTCCTTGTTCTTGGCACGATGAACCCAAATGATAACGGCAATCACGATCAACGCCATCGGAGGCAAGATCATCAAGCCATTGTTCACGTAACCCAGATCATAGAATGCCTGCGGAATTACTTGGAATCCCAATAAGGTACCAGAACCCAGCAACTCACGGAAGAAACCTACGATAATAAGAATAATCGCATATCCCAGACCGTTACCAATACCATCCAAGAACGATTCCCAGGGGCCGTTGCCCAAGGCGAACGCTTCCAGACGTCCCATCAAGATACAGTTCGTAATGATCAAACCGACAAATACGGAAAGCTGCTTGTTTACGTCATAAGCAAAAGCTTTCAACACCTCACTAACGATTGTCACCAAAGCGGCAACTACCACCAATTGCACGATAATACGGATACGGTTCGGAATCGTATTACGCATCAATGAAATGATCACGTTAGCGAAAGCCACTACAGCCGTTACCGAGATACCCATAACGATAGCCGGCTCAAGTTTTGATGTTACAGCCAACGCGGAGCAAATACCCAACATCTGTACGACAACCGGGTTATTCGCGCTCAACGGGCCTAACAGAACTTCTTTATTCTTTTCAGATAATAATCCCATCTTCTACTTAATTTTGTGAGGTCAAAAATTTAACATAACCGCTCAAACTATCAAAAAGCATAGCGCTAACACCTTGACTTGTAATCGTACCACCAGAGATACCATCCACGTAATCCTGTCCGGCAACGCTTTTACCCGGCTTGACGATAGCGATAGACTTGAATTCTCCGTTCATAGAGATCTTCTTACCCTTGAACTCATTGCTGAATGCCGGTTTGGAAATCTCGGCGCCCAAACCCGGAGTCTCACCCTGATGGCTGAAGTCCGCGCCGTATACCGTATTCTTATCACTATCTACAGAGATATAACCCCATAACGGACCCCAAAGACCCGCTCCATGCAAAGCCATGATATATTTCGGTTGACCCTCTACATTCGCAACGAAAACCGGATATTGATGCTCAGCGGCAGCCTTAACTACATCCGTAGCGAAAGCGTCGCCTTCCACCTTCTCACCATTCTCGTTTACCAAGAAAGCGTCTTTAATCAACTCGTTGTACTTAGTCTCAGCCTCAGAAGAAGAAACATTTACGTTGATAGAACGCAAAATTTGCTGTCTTTTATCGTTATCCTCATTCTGTTTCTGGAAATTTCTCAACGATTGTGAAGTAAACGCCAATACGACAGCCACTAGCACTACCATTACAGCCGCATAAACAACCGTATAAACATTGCTATCCCGGTTTATGCCTTTCTTAGCGGTGCCCTCCTCCTTGATTTCCTCAAACTCGGAAGCAGGAGCAGAACATACCGGGCAAGTGTCAGGAGCCTTATTTCCCTCGTGGACATAGCCACATACCTTACATTTATATTTAGCCATATTCCTTCTTACTTTATTTTATTACACGTTTCAATCTGCGAGAGATGTTAGCTTCCACAACATAATAATCGATCAGCGGAGCGAACACGTTCATCAACAGGATAGCGAGCATCATACCCTCTGGATAACCCGGGTTCAACGCGCGAATAATAATGGCCATAGCACCTACAAGTAAACCATAAATATATTTACCTGTCTCCGTACGAGCGGAAGTCACTGGGTCTGTAGCCATGAACACGGCACCAAAAGCGAAACCACCTAAGAACAGGTGATCTAGCGGAGATACACACATAGCGACCGTAGTACCGACCATATTAAAGATCAATGACATGAAAGCACCACCCACGAATACGGAAGCCATAGTCTTCCAACTAGCGATACCCGTAATCAACAAGATAGCCGCACCGATCAAGATGGCCAATACGGAAGTCTCACCGATAGAGCCCGGGATCAAACCAAGAAACGCGTCCCAAGTAGAGATAGGGTTGCCTAATACGTCGACGGCTTGGAAAGAACCAATCATCTCCTTGCCAGCGATAGCGACTTGTCCTAGCGGAGTAGCTCCGGAGAAGCCGTCTACCACTTGGCCAGCCCCGATACCAAACGTATCAGCCGTACGAACGAACACTTGATCACCAGACATCGCTGCCGGATAAGCGAAGAATAAGAACGCACGTGTAACCAATGCCACATTAAATATATTATATCCCGTACCACCAAATACCTCTTTCGCGAAAACAACGGCGAAAGCAGTAGCCACGGCGATCATCCATAACGGAGTATCAACCGGTACGATCATCGGGATCAAGATACCGGAAACCAAGAATCCTTCTTGAATCTCTTCCTTCTTCACTTGGGCAACAGCGAACTCGATACCCAAACCTACCACATACGAGACAATGATCTTAGGCAATACCGCCAAAAATCCAAAAATAAAAGTCATCAAAAATCCCGGATCAGCCCCTACTGCTAAATTGTGCTGATAACCGACATTATACATACCAAAAAGCAAAGCAGGCAACAAAGCGATGATAACCACGGTCATGGCACGCTTTGAATCAATACAGTCATGAATATGCACGCCCGTTTTAGAGGTCTCGTTCGGAACAAATAAGAATGTTTCGAAACCGTCAAAAACAGAACGGAACATCGCCAGCTTTCCGCCTTCCTCAAAGTTAGGCTTAATCTTGTCGAGATAATTCCTTAACGCTTTCAATGTATTATAAGTTTTTTATGTTATTAATTCATTTCCTTATACAACAGGTTCAATCCGTCGCGCACGATCTTTTGCAGCTCGATCTTGGAAGTGTCTACGAACTCACAAAGAGCGAAGTCCTCGGGAGCCACCTCATAGATACCTAAGTTCTCCATCTTATCGATATCGAACGCGATGATCGCTTTCAACAAATATTCCGGATAGATATCCATCGGGAACACCTTATCGTATTCATTAGACATGATCATGGCACGTTTACCACCTTTGATACGGGCATCGATCACATATTCCTTGCTAGTACCTAACCAGCTAAAGTAACTATGGTTAGCACTGAACTGATTGAAACGAGGCATAGCGAAACCTAAGAATTCATGCGTCTCATCGCCTTCCGGAATCACGGTGATCTGGTTGTCATAAGCGCCTAGGAAACCATCGATATTCACCTTGGTGCCTGTCAATACATTACCGCTGATAACACGGATGTGCTCCAGACCTAACACTTTACCACCAACCAAGCTGTTGATCGTACAACCTGAAATCGTTTTAACGTAGCCTCTCTCGGTCGTTTCGGAACCGGTAATAGCGACCATACGGCTGAAATCGGCGACACCCTTGTTGAACAAGCGTCCGATAACGATCACGTCTGCCGGGTTAACCGTCCAAACTACCTCACCCTTATTAACGGGCTTGATATGATTGATCTGTACGCCAACATTCGCTGCTGGATGCGGGCCTTCTACTTCCACGATCTCCACACCTTTCATTCCGCTCACGACAGAGCCACTTCTTACACCCAAATACACTTTTCCATTCGTTAATTTAGCTAGGGCGTTCAATCCTGTCTGGAAGTCAGCCTCCTGACCTTTCACGATAAAATCGAAGTTTGGAGCCAACGGAGCGGAGTAAAAAGCCGAAACGAAGATATCACGCGGAGTATCCAAAGGAGTGGCAACGATATCGTATGGGCGTTGCTTAATAAACGGCCACATACCAGCGTTCAGAAGTGCCTCTTTCACCTCTGCTCCCTGTAGGGATGCTACGTTCTTCTTACCGAACTCCTCGTACTCGATCTGCGCATCCGGCTTCACAACAATGCTTAGCACCTTACGCTTCTCTCCTCGGTTTACGGCTGTTACCTCGCCACTGACTGGCGAAACAAACTTGATCTCGGGGCGGTTCTTGTCAATCATCAGTACAGAACCGGCTTTGACTTTTTCTCCTACTTTCGCAACAACTTTCGGGAATATACCGTTATAATAATCGGGGACGATCGCGTAAGACTCGCTCTTGCCGCCGTTTAACAGTACATCCGAAGCTTTGCCCTTCAGATTAATGTCTAAACCCTTTTTAATCTTAATCACATTTGCCATGATACAACTAAAATTGTTTATATGTAATTTTCCTGCAAAAGTAAACATTTTTTTATGCTTTAGAGCAGGGAAAGACAAATAAATAAAGAAATAATTCCATAATTTCGCGTCGTTAAAGAAAGTAATAAGAAAATGAAAGTTTTTAAAATCCTATTTCTGTTGCTTATCACGGTTTTAGTACCGTTGAACGCTCAAGTGACTTACTTCACCAACGTTAGCGATAAGCAAATAAAGACCCTCCAAGTGAAGGTGGCCGGCGAAATGATCTCCGATCCATTCATTGAACTGGGCGGTGAAAACCGTATCGAGGTTAATTTCGATGCTTTTAATCCGGGCTTCGGGCGATACGCCTATAATCTGGTTCATTGTAACGCCGATTGGACGCGATCGAATCTTTCTCCGATTGAGTATCTGAATGGTTTCCAAGGGAGCACGATCGAGGATTTCGCCAATGCGATGGGTACTACGGCGCAATACACCAACTACCGGTTGCTTTTCCCGAACGAGGAGGTCCAGCCGAAGGTCTCGGGGAATTACGCCTTGCAGGTGTATAACGAGAATAATCCCTCCCAAATCGTATTTACCGCTTGCTTTTCTGTTTTTGAGCCGATGGTTAGTATCGCCGCTACGGTGAGCGGAAATACGGATATCGATACCAATCAGTCACACCAACAAGTCAGCTTCGCGATCAATAACAAGAACTTCCCCATCACCTATCCTCAGACCGACTTGAAAATCTGGGTTTATCAGAATAACCGCAGGGATAATGCCGTGACCGGTCTTCAGCCTATGACCCTATTAGAGAACCAAATCTCCTATACGAACAACCGGAGCTTGATCTTTCCCGCGGGAAACGAATATCGGCGTATGGAATTTTTGAGTAACAAATACAATGGCATGCACGTAGAAAGTATCTCGTTCCATAATCCATATTACCATGTAGAGTTGATGAAAGACTATCGCCGTGACCAATTATCGTATCAATACGATCAAGACCAAGACGGCCGTTTCTTTATTCGTTGCAACAATTGTAGCGACCCGGATACGGAAGCGGACTATCACATCGTTCACTTTACCCTCGCCAGAGACTTAATTCCCGATGGAAACGTGTATTTGAGCGGCGAATTATATAATAATGTATTGGACGAGAAAAGTAAGATGGGCTATAATCCGGAGACGCGTCAATACGAGAAATCCGTCTTACTGAAACAAGGCAGTTACAACTACCAGTACCTCTTTGTCCCTAACGGACAGACCGTAGGACAAACCGGACCCATCGAGGGTAATTTCTTCCAGACGGAGAACGAATATAGCATTTACGTCTACTATTGCCCGATGGGGGCACGGTATGATCGGCTAATCGGTGTAACAAGTATCAGAAATACAATGTCCGTGCTATAATTATTCGCGAAAAAGGCATACTTTTACGCATAAAATGGTTGAGCATGAAAACGAGACGTATTGTTATCAGTACCGTGTTGTTAATCGGGGGACTTCTCTCGATCGTTCAAGTCATACCTAAAAATCCACTGTTGATAGGCGAAAGGTTATTTCCGCACGGTGGATGGATACAGGTGATGCTTGCCATGCTATACGGCGGTTGGCTTTGCTATAAGATGCAAGATCGGAAAGAACGCCCCAAATGGAGAAAACGAGCGTGGTTGTTATTCTCAATCGTTTTCTTCGGACAACTCGCTCTAGGGATTTTCGCCGATCCCATTTTCCTTATGACCGGAAAACTGCATTTACCGATCCCTGCGGTCATCTTGGCCGGACCGCTTTATCGCTTCGAGGGATTATTCATGCCTATACTATTTATCAGTACCTTATTGCTATCCGGTCCTGCTTGGTGCAGCCAACTCTGTTACTTCGGGGCATTCGACGCATGGAGTGCCCGGGGAAAATTGGAACGGAAAAGGTTCCCCTATCACAAGCAAATGCGATACAGCCTATTATTTCTGGTTATGTCGGGGGCCATCTTGCTGCGAATATTCGGAGCGAGCGGCAGGATAGCGACCGCTTTTGGAATAGCGGTCGGAGTTATCGGGCTACTTGTCATGCTATTGTTTTCCAGAAAGAGACGGAAGATGGTACATTGCAGTAGCTATTGTCGGTCGTAATCCAGTCGCCGGCCGTGAAAAATACTCGTGTGGCTGTGGCCGCAGTAAGGGTCTTGCTCTTCCTTAACAGGCTGGGCCTGCGACCCGTCAGTGTTGGCAAGAA
>JAQVCX010000070.1 GCA_028689545.1 Parabacteroides sp. | reverse complement strand
TGCCTTCAAGCAGGCGAAGACGATTTATTTCCTGAGTAAGCGAATGCCGTGCTTGTTCTTGAGTGTAATTCTTTTCGTTCATTTGAATGATTCTTTTAGAGTCAACCATATTTACAAAAAGACACACCAACAAAAAAGGCCGGAATCACTCCCGACCTTCTCCAAACGCAATGAATCTACTATTTTATTTCTTGCAATCGCAAGTTGAGTAGGCTACTAACATCCAAACCAACTTCTCTTGCTCTTTCAGATAATCACTCATCAAAGCTACCGTAGCCTCATCGCCTGCCTCGGATGCCAAGGAAAGAAGTTTACGCTCCTCACCGATCAGATGACCGTACGTATCAAGAATATTCTTTAACGCCTCGTCACCGCAAGATACGCCTGATACCTCTTTTACACGGGCCACTTTCAAATACTCGCTGAACTTGTTCTCCGGCTCGCCACCCAACATCAGGATACGTTCCGCCAACTCGTCAACCTTCTCGGCGGCATTGTTGTACATATCCTCGAATTTACTGTGAAGAACGAAGAAACCGTGTCCCTTGATATTCCAATGGAAACCACGAAGGTTTGTATAGAATACTTGGTAGTCCGCCAATAATTGCTTCAAGCTTACTACTACGCTACTTACCACTGATGCGTCTAAATGGATATAATCTAATGTTTTCATAATTGCTACTTTTTAATTTGTTATACTTTTTATTTCTCTTGTACCGCAAAGATACGGCAAGTATAAGTAGCTGTCAAACAGATAATTTCTATATCAAGATAGAGAGAATCTATTAAAGCAATCCCATAGCTCCCCACTCAAATCCTCGCCCTTTGGTAAATCGCTCCATATTTTCCCGCAAGAGTTTAATAGACATTCAGAGATTTTCCGTAAGTTTGCTCTCATTAATTTCGAACGCTTGTAAAATTAAGTACGATGAATATACAACAACTTGAATACATCCTGGCGGTAGATACCTATCGCCATTTCGCGAAGGCGGCAGAGCATTGCAGGGTGACACAACCGACATTGAGCATGATGATCCAAAAGCTAGAAGATGAGCTGGGTATTAAATTGTTCGATCGAAACCTGCAACCCGTCCGCCCCACACCTGCCGGGCGTAAGATTATTGAGCAAGCGAGAAATGTCCTCTATCAGGCCTCTCTTATCAAAGATATCGTGAACGAGGAGGAACAGTCGCTGAAAGGTACGTTCCGCCTAGCGGTGCTACCGACTATCGCCCCTTATTTGCTACCTCGTTTTTTCCAGCAATTATCGGAAAAGCATCCGGATCTTGACATCCGTATGCTGGAAATGAAGACCGCTCCCACTATGGCCGCCCTGCAAAACGGGGAAATCGACGCCGCTATCATAGCGAACCAGCCCACCGAATCCTATTTACAAGGAGACCTGTTATATTATGAGCAATTCTTCGGATACGTGGCTCACAACGAATCTATCTTCAAAAAGGATTTGATCCGTACCGCCGATATCAACGACGAGCGGCTATGGCTACTGGACGAGGGACATTGCTTCCGCGACCAGCTGATGCGTTTCTGCCAGATGGAGAAGGTAAAGGTTCGCCAAGCCGCTTACCGTTTGGGTAGCCTAGAGACATTTATGCGTATGGTGGAAAGCGGTAATGGCATCACGTTCATCCCGGAATTGGCTACCCTGCAATTAAGCAAGGAGCAGAAAGAATTGGTACGCCCGTTCGCCATCCCCAAGCCGACACGGGAGATCGTATTGGTCACCCGTAAGGACTTCATCCGGCATACCGTAGCGGGTATCTTAATAGAGAGCATCAAGAAAGCGGTACCTAAAGAAATGCTGACGTTGCAGCCCGGACAAAAAGTAGTGTGATTTTTTCGGGTAAATCCCATAGGGTATTTCTTTCCTGAGCGATCATATAAGTACAAAGTGATTATTTACCATTAAAACAATACAAATATGAAAGCGCTCTGTAAACAAACTATGGGATTTATCCTGATGATACTGTTGGCTTGCGGTGTAACCTCTATCAAGGCACAGGATAACGCGGACGATGAGTATATAACTGTCAGCGGTGTAGTAAAAGACAAGCAAACACGGAAAAAACTGGAATACGTGAATATCTCTATTCCGGGAACCAACGTGGGAACGATCACCAACAACGATGGCGAGTTCTCTATCAAAGTAAGAAACGGCCTACATGCCAGGCAAGTAGAAGTATCGCATATCGGATATTTGAATGGCTTGATCCCCGTGAACGATAAGGATGTATTAGAATGTACGGTATTACTCGAACCGAACATGAATACGCTTAGCGAAGTCATTATCCGGGCCGGAGATCCTCGCTATATCGTAGAGGAGGCGATCGAGAAAGTAGATAAGAATTATATCCCCACAGGCAGCATGCTTACCGGATTCTACCGGGAGACCGCGCAAAAGGGCCGTCGCTACATCAATATATCGGAAGCGGTTATCGATGTCTACAAGACTCCCTATAAGGACAGGAACGTGGAGCGAGATCGGGTACAGATCTATAAAGGACGTAAACTGTTGAGCCAGAAGGCTAGCGACACATTAGCCGTGAAATTATTGGGAGGCCCTAACCTATCCATCTACATGGATGTGGTGAAGAATCCGGATTTATTGCTCGACCCGAATATCTTACCTTATTATGCCTTCCGTATGGAAGAAAGCGTGATGTTAAACGACCGGCCGCACTACGTAATCAGTTTCCAACCTCAAGCGATCTTGCCTTACGCCTTATATTACGGCAAATTGTATATCGATAAGGAACGACTTTCCTTCAGCCGTGCGGAATTCGCCCTCAGCATGGATGACCGGAATAAGGCTACCGAGGCCATCCTTCGCAAAAAGCCTTTTGGCTTGAGATTTAAACCCGTGGAGGTAGCTTTCCTCGTGACTTACAAAGAACGTGACGGCATGAGTTATCTGAGTTATATCCGCAATGAGGTTCGCTTTAAATGTGACTGGAAACGAAAACTTTTCTCTACCAACTACACGATCGTATCCGAGATGGTCGTTACCGACGGTAAAGAACAAAATAACTCCATCCCCTACCGGATGTCTTTTAAAGCGGATCAGTCCCTATCCGACAAGGTATCGGACTTCGCCGACGAGAACTTCTGGGGAGCTTACAACATTATCGAACCTACCGAGTCTTTGGAGAACGCGGTATATAAATTGAAGAAGCAACATAAGAATTGAGAAATTAATTGATAGCGGACAGTAGACAATCATTATCTTTGTATGCGACTGTCATTTGTCAACTGTCACTTGTCAACCGTCAACTAAAATAAGAATGGATTTGTTCGTACTCAAAAAGATCAAGGAAGGGGATATTAAAGCATTCGAAAGTATTTTCAAGCTTTACTATACCCCTCTTTGCCTGTACGCTACCAGTATAACCGGAGAACAGGAAGTAGCGGAGGAGATCGTCCAGGATTTGTTTTATGTGTTCTGGAAAGAAAGGGAATCCCTTCCGATCTTACGTTCCATCAAGAACTACCTTTATGGAGCTACCCGGAACCGGTCCTTACAATATCTGGAGCATCGGGAAGTACGATACCGATACCGGAATGCGGTTTTAGCCGGAGAAGATCCGGAATCCGAATCGTACACCCCGCAAGATCAGCTTGAGTACAAAGAATTGCAATCCTTGGTCAACCGGGCATTAGGTAAATTGCCCGAACGCCGCCTCCGGATCTTCCGGATGCACCGCTTCGAAGGAATGAAATACGCGGAGATAGCCTCCAGCCTCTCATTGTCCATAAAGACAGTAGAAGCGGAAATGACCAAGGCTCTACAAACACTAAGAAAAGAAATCGAGAATTATACCTAACAGTTATGAATCAAATAGAAAAAAATAAATTGAAGACGGACCAAGCATGGGAACAATTATACACTCGCTTGGAGCAAGACGGACTGCTGGATAAGCCAACTTCCGGTAAACAAATCCAATACCGGATCGGACTTATGAAATGGGCCGCCGCTATCATTATACTCTGTGTATCGGTAGCTACAGCTATTTTCCTGGGACAAGAACGAACACCGGATACCGCCTTGCTCACCCTGCATAATAATGAGGCTTCCACCACTTTGGTCACGACTTTGGAAGACGGGTCTATCGTTTATCTGGCCGATAACAGCCAGTTAAGTTATCCGGAACATTTCCAAAGAGAAAAGAGAGAGGTGTCTCTACAAGGAAACGCCCTCTTTGATGTAAGCGGAAATAAGGAACGTCCTTTCCTAATCGAGACAGAGCAGGCCCGGATAGAAGTATTGGGAACCTCATTCAATATCAAAAGCTCAGATAAAAGGGCCTTTGAATTGGCCGTTCGCCGGGGATTAGTGAAAGTGACACTCAAAAAGAACGGAGAACAAACGCTGGTAAAGGCCGGTCAAACCCTATCCTTACTCTCCAACCGTTTACAAGTAGCTCCGACCCAAGATAAGGAACAATTTTCCGATTATACCCACCGTATCCAGTTTAAGGATGAGCGTTTGGGAGATATCTTGCATGTAATCAATCTGGAATATCCGAAGATGCCATTAAAGACAACGGCCGATTTAGAGGATAGACGGCTGACCGTTAGTTTCTATAATAACTCACCCGCGACGATGGCTGAACTGATCTGCGCGGCGTTAAAACTAAAATGTACGCTACAAAACAATATATGGATGATCTCCGAACCTTAAGACGGCTGATCGTAGGATGCCTGCTGCTACTCGTAGCTCTTACCCCTATGAATGCCCAGAATGGTAACGTACTGGGAGAGGTCATACGATTGCCTAAATCAAAAGGAAATATCTACCAATTGCTGGGGCTCGTCACGGAACGTTCCGGCTATCTTTTTATATACGACAGTAAGATTATCGATAACGAACAAAAAACGTCGATAAAAGGGGGAGATTATACGATACAAGAAGCCATATACGCAATTACGGGCAACAAGAATCTGGCGATCCGTGCGATAGACAACCATCTTTTGCTGTATGTGCCAGAGAGTCCATCCGCTCCAAAAAGCGCATCCGTAACTCCCGATTCCACACAAACCTATTTCACGATAGAAGGTTCCTTACAAGATCAATACACCCATGAGCCTATCGCTTTCGGATCGGTAGGAATCGGCGAGGCCGCTATCGGTACCATCAGCAACCAGAATGGAGAGTTTCGGTTGAAATTACCGGACTCACTCCGGTTGTCCAAGGTACGTTTCTCCCATCTCGGCTACCTCCCCCAAGAAATAGACAGTCGGGAATTAATAGATAAACATACCGTCTTATCCCTAGAGCCTAAAGTAATCTCCATCCAAGAGGTTATCGTGCGTCTCACCAATCCGAAACGATTGCTGCAGGATATGTTGGACGAGAGAAGAAGCAATTATTCCCAACACCCCATTTACCTTACCACATTTTACAGGGAAGGCGTTGAACGTAAAAAAGGACTTGTCGGACTGACCGAGGCTGTTTTCAAGGTATATAAGGCATCTTATCACAACAATGCTTTAGCTGATCAAGTGAAACTACTAAAGATGCGCCGCATCAGTAACGAGCAGGAAAAGGACACGTTGATCACGAAAATGAAGTCGGGTATCTATTCCTGCCTTGTCTTGGACTTGATGAAACAGTTGCCCGAGTTTCTGGATCCTGGCCAGGATTCACCCTATACATACGCCCATACCGACATCACGGTAGTGGATGATCGACTTGCCAACGTCATCTCCTTCGAGCAACGCAAGAGCATCGATGAACCGCTTTACCGAGGACAAATCTATATCGACACGGAAAATAACGCGTTATTAAGGGTGGACTTTGAGGTCAACCCCCAATATATCGAGCAAGCGGCCGGAATGTTCGTCGAGAGGAAAAGCCGGAATTTACGGATCACGCCTCAGAAAGTAGCCTATACGATATCCTACAAACAATGGAATGGCACCTATTACATTAACCATATCCGGGGAGATCTGCATTTTAAAATTAAAAAAAGAAGACAACTTTTTAACACGAATATTTTACATACTTGGTTCGAAATGGTTACCTGTAAGATAGATACGGTCAATGTAAACCGCTTCTCACGCATTGAATCCCTTCCTACTCGCACAGTTTTCTCGGATACTCATTTCAACTACGACGAAGGGTTCTGGGGGGATTTTAACGTAATATTACCCGAAGAGAAATTGAATGAAGCTATTAGCAGAATCACCTCAAAGATAGAGGAGACAAACTACTAATCCCCTAAAAATCATAAAGAGAGCCTTTTCGCAAAGGCTCTCTTTATAGGTTTTAATAGGTATTAGTCTTTAAGGCAAAAAGATTGTTTAGGTTATCTGGATGCAAAGATGGGCTAATTAATATTATTGAGCAAATAAAAAAAGATATTGTACAACACATTTTTTTAAGTTTATCGAAACTTCTTTGCAGCTTGTGTTACTTTTTAACAATTATAGGCTCCAATAGATCATCTGATGGATGCTGCCCCGATAGACTCCTTTCACGTCCGCCAACACGGCATGTTCGTTCGTGATCGACAGGAAGTAGGATTCATCCAGCTTCAAGTAAGTCGTATGGGCGACAGCTACCACTACCGCGTCGTATTTCTTCCCGGGCTTCTCTACTAACCGGATACCGTACTCCCGCAATACTTCCGAGGGGGAAGCGAACGGATCCATCACATCGACCTCGGCTCCGAAGTCCTTAAACTCATTGATAATATCGGCTACTTTCGAGTTACGTATATCCGATACGTTTTCCTTAAAAGTCATGCCCATCACCAGCACATGCGCTCCTAGGATATTTTTCCCTTGCGAGATAATCTTTTTCACGACCTTCTTTCCGATATACCGTCCCATGGAATCGTTCACGTAGCGGCCGGAGTTGATCATCTTCGTGTGATATTGCAATTCCTTGGCTTTATGCACCAGGTAGTAAGGATCTACCCCTATACAATGCCCACCTACCAATCCGGGAGAGAAAGGCAGGAAATTCCATTTCGTTCCGGCGGCTTTCAATACATCAAACGTATTTACGCCCATACGATCGAAAATAATAGATAGCTCGTTCATGAGGGCTATATTCACGTCACGCTGGGTATTCTCGATAATCTTGGCGGCTTCGGCTACCTTGATACTAGGCGCACAGTGCAACCCCGCTTGAACGACCAGCTTATAGACTTCCGATATCGTTTCCAGAGCTTCGGCATCGCAGCCGGAAACGATCTTTACGGTATTTACCAAGGTATGTACCTTATCACCCGGATTGATCCGTTCCGGCGAGTATCCAACCTTAAAGTCCTCCCCTACTTTCAACCCGGAGACCTCCTCCAGGATCGGGATGCAATCCTCTTCCGTACATCCCGGATATACGGTAGATTCATATACCACATAATCGCCTTGTTTAAGTACTTTCCCTACCGTGCGGGTCGCGCCCAGCAAAGGGGATAAATCCGGTTCGTTATGGCTGTCTATCGGGGTAGGGACAGCTATCACGTAAAAGGAAGCCTCCCTTAACTTCTCTATAGAAGAAGCGAATGTGATATCTTTATGCTCAAATACCTCAGCGGGAAGTTCCCCACACGGATCAATACCGTTCCGCAGCTTGTCCAAGCGATCCTCGTTGATATCAAATCCGATAACGGAAACATGTTTAGCGAATTCCATCGCGATAGGAAGCCCGACATATCCTAATCCAATCAGGGCAAGTTTCGTTTGTTTATCTAGTAACTTTGTATACATCTTATTATTTCATCATTCTACTTAAAAAGTCCGGATTCCGACGAGTATCCCAAACTCCAGTTATCGTAACCTTTCTACCCTCCACATAATAAATTAACTTATAGTGCTTTTCTATTACTAAAGAATGGTACTCTTTTTCTCTTCCTAAAAGCAATGGTTCTACGGGACCTAAATAAGCAAATGTCTTTAGAGGTTCAGCGGAGTCTAATATACGATTCCACATATTAACAGCCACTTGCTCACTTTTCGATGAGTAATACTGATATATATCATCCAAATCCAATTGAGCAATAGGCATCCACTTTACGATATTTTCCATCTAGGATGCTTTTTTCGTAAATCTTCCGTAGCGCATCCCAATCCCTGCCGGTCTTCTTCTTCCGCCTGATCCAAACGTCTATTCAATTCCTCCAGCGTATATTGGCAAGGAGGCCGTCGTGTCGCCGAAGGCGTATCGTATTGATAAGCTTCCGAAGGCTCATTGACTGTTTGCGGATTTTCCTCTGACAGAGGGTAATCTTTTGTTGCCATAGTAGGTTATTCCTTTCTTTTTTAAGTATTGTATGCAAATGTAGCAATCTTCAGTTTACCTAACGGAATAAAGGACGTTTTATTTCAAACAAAAGATCCCTTATCTCGTTTCCAAAATAAGGGACTTTCTCTTCTTTATATAGATACGTTTCTTTTACTGCAAACGGCGGATACCTATAGCCTTGTTATATTGGGCTAAAGAAGCCTTTTGCTGATACCACGTTTGGATCAAGCTGCTGTAAGACTGAATCCATGACAATTGGGCGGAGAGCACGTCCAAGATCGGCAGTTTACCCTCATTGTAGCTGAAGGTATTCAAATCAAGGTTCTCCTCGGCAATCTTACAAGCCTCTTCCGCTACGGTGATTTGTTTCGTATACTCGGTGAGGCTAGTCCATGTGTTCGCAACTTCTTGAGCGATCTTATCACGCGTATTGTCCAAGGCGTATTCCTTACTACGAAGGATGGCCTTCTGGGAATTTACCTCCTTGAAACGAGCTCCCCAACGGAACAAAGGTATCTTTAAGGAAGCGAAGACGGCCGGAGTCCATAACTGGTCCGAGCCTTTCACGTTCAACATCGGCGTACCCCAAGTACCTTGAAAGCCGATCGCCAAAGACGGGTTATATTTTGCCTTCGACAAATTGACCTGTCTCTTTTGGTACTCTATGTTCAACTCGGAAATAGCGTAGTCCGGACGGTTTCTAAGAGCTACGTCCTCTCCTACCTGCAACGGCAAGGCCAGATAAGTCGTAATGGAATCTTCCACCTCGATCGGGTCTAGCGGAGAGATACCCATCAATGAGTTCAAGTTTTGCAAAGCGATCTGATACTCCTTATAAGCCGAACTTTTATTCAATTCCGCTTCCTTCAGGCGAGACTCCACTTGCAATAAATCGGTCTTGCTGATCTGGCCGTCATTGAAACGGATCGTCAACACGTTCGCCAACTCGCCGACAATATCCACGTACTGGCACATCACGTCATACATTCCTTTATGAGCGGCGGCCGTCCAATAGTTTAAGTCGGCGGAATAAACGATATTATCCGTTGTCAATTCCTCCGCTTGCTCGGTGATCTTGCCTTGTACCTGCGCAGCCTTATAGTTATTATAGATCTCTCCGCCGGCATAGATAGGCTGGCTCACCGTAGCGCCTAGGCTATACGTATTATGATCCATCTCCACGGACATGCCCGGCCCGAAATCCAAATCATATTTATTGATCCGATACTGATAACTACCGGAGAAGTCCACCGAAGGGAAGAAACCGGTCTTAGCGGCCTTGATCGCATGCTGCATAGCGATACGCTCCTCAGAGCTTTGCTTGATCTGACGGCTGTATTCAAGGACCCGTTCCTTATATTCCACAGCCGATAGCCGGGTATCCTGCGCTTTAACGGACAAGACACCCAACAATAAACAACCTATGATTATTTTATTTCTCATACCTTTTACTCTGATTTAATCTTAAAGAAAACACAATAGGTAACCGGAAGTACGAAAATCGTCAGGACCGTAGAAACGAACAGACCCCCCATAATAGTAGCCGCCATTCCTGCGAACATAGCGTCACCCAGCAACGGCAACATACCCAGGATCGTCGTACCGGAAGCCATCGTCACCGGAACGATACGGGTTTTCGTTGCCTCAATCACGGCATTCGCCGGAGACAAACCCGCATTCAATTGTAAGCCGATCTCGTCCACCAGCACGATCGCGTTCTTGATATTCATACCGATCAAGCCCAACAGACCCAACATGGCGAAGAAGTCGAGGGACTTACCGAACACCAGCAATCCCAATACCACACCAATGAAGATCAATGGCAGCATCGCCATGATCAATACCGGTTTCCGATAATATTTCGGGAATAAGAATAACAAGGTGACATAGATCAAACCGAACATCAACGGGATATTGGCGGCGATCGCCTTATTACCTTTATCTTGCTCGGATTGCTCACCGAAATACGTCATCTTATACCCTTCCGGCATCTGTATATTCTCCTGTACCTCATTCCACAAATGGCTGAAAGAAGCCATTGTATTGGCACCACGCTTCGGTTCGCATTGCATAAGCATACACAGCTCACGGTTGTATCGCCTTACCACGTTAAACTCATAATCCAGCGAGAAATCATCGATCACCTGCTCCACTTTCACCGAATTCCCTTTAGCGCTGTAAACAGGCAGGGTCTTTATATCATTCAAGCTGATGGAGTCCTTATCCGCGTCTTTCAGCAAGATCGGCATAAACACGTCGCCCTCACGATACTCACCCAGAGGTACGCCATTCGTAGCCGAACGCAAGGAATAAGCCACTTGCTGACGGGTAATACCCAGACGCAAACCTTTCTCTTGGGAATATAGCGGCTTCCATACCGGGACCTTGTTACCCCAACTATTGCGGACCTCCATTACCTGATCATAATTCCGGGCGATCTCCTGCGCCCTTTGCGTCAAGGCAACCAACGTGTCTACGTTATCGCCGATAAAACCGATCTCGATCGCCGCGTCCGGAACCGGAGACAAGGCGAACAAAGCCGAACGGGTCAATATATTCGGATAGTTAGCCACCATATAATCGTAGAACTTACCCTCTTCAGCTTGCGCATCCTCCGGGTCTTGTGTCTCGATCAACACATTGGCGAAGTTGGGCTTCGGACCGATAGAAGAACTGGCCAAGTAATAACGTACCGGCGAGCCTCCCAAGGTAAACGAGTATGATTTGATATTCTCATTCTTGCTGAGATATTCCGCCTCTATCTTTTTCACGTTCGTCTCCACGTCGTAGATGCTATATCCTTCCGGGAAGATCAAGTCCGCACGGAAATAGGGCTTACTCATGATCGGGAAGAAACTCTGCGGCATGATACCCATCACGAACAAGGAAAGGAATAACGTAGCTACCACGGCGGAGATCGTTACATATCTACGCTTGATCAAGCGGCTCAGTAACGACTCAAATCTATGATATAGCTTCGTGTCGTACGGATCCTTGCTCTCGCCCGGTTTCGCCTCTTTCAAGATAAAATTACCAAAGGTAGTCGTTTGCGTCAAGGCCAAAACCCAGCTTAATCCCAAGGATACCGCCAATACGATAAACAACGGCTTCACTATGTCGGCCACGGCCGCCGGAGCCAAGTACATCGGCAGGAAAGAACATACGGCGATAAAGGTAGCTCCCAACAACGCCCACTGCGGCTTCGTGGCGCCATCGATCAACGCCTGATAACGGGAAAGCCCCCGCTTGATACCGACTTGGGCATTATCCGTCACCACGATAGCGTTGTCCACCAACATACCCATAGCGATAATGAAGGCCGCCAACGAGGTCCGGTTCAAGCCGACACCCCAGATCAACATGATTAATAAGGTACCACCCACCGAGAACAACAACGAGCTACCGACCAACATACCGGCACGAGACCCCATCACGACAAAGATAATCACGATAACGATCAACAACGACTCGATCAAGTTCAAGATAAAACCGTTGTTCGCCTCATCCGCGATCTTGTTCTCCGGATAAATGGTTTTCAAATCCATGCCCACCGGGAACAACTGCTCCATTTCCGCCAAATGATCCGCCACGGCGTTACCCACGGCAACCACGTCGTCTTTCGGACCGGTAGCGACACCGATACCGATGGCACGCTTACCGTCCACACGCATCAGGTTCGAGGGAGGATCCATATAGCCACGCTCTACCGTAGCGATATCTCCCAGACGGACCTCGCCGCCACTTTTCGTCACGATCAATTGGTCCCGGATATCTTGTATATCCTTATACGTACCTTCCGCACGCAAACGCAATTGATAATTACCGGTATTGATATCCCCCGTATTCACCAACAAGTTCTGCGTTTGCATCACCTGCTGGATAGCGTTCGGGTCAATACCCAGGTTCGCCAGTTTCGGGATAGAGATCTTTACGTTGACAACTCGCGTCTGTTCACCGAATAGATAGACCTTCTGTACGCCCGATACAGGAGATAGCTCCGTCTTGATCTTTTGCGCCCAATTACGCAGATCGTCGTAAGTATATCCCTCATCGGCTGTCAAGGCATAATAAATACCGAACACGTCACCGAAGTCATCACTAACGGATATCGAGGAGGTGCCAGACGGAAGACGGGGCTCTATATTCGCCACCTTACGACGCAACTCATCCCACTTGACCGGCATATAATCCGGAGACAAGGTAGGCTGTAACTCAATAGAAATCTTAGACATACCAGAATAAGACTCAGACTTGATCTGGAACACATCCGACATGGCCTGAATCTCCCGCTCGATCGGCTCAGTCACCAGCTTCTCCACCTCCTGAGGAGTCGCTCCCGGATATTGGGTAACCAAAACCGCTTGCTTAATTACGAAGGGAGAATCTTCCTTCTTCGGCAATTTAAAGAAAGAATATATACCTCCTATCAGCATGACCACCAGGAAAAAGTATATAATCTTCTGATTCTCTAAGGAATATTTTGGAATATTCATCGCTTATCTCTTAATCTGTTAATACTTTTACCTGTTGTCCATCCACCAAACGAGTGGCTCCGGCCGAGACAACCTGTTCGCCAGGTCGCAAGCCATCCGTTACGATCACGCCATCCTTGCCGACCAGCATGGACTCGGTAATCTTGCGGCGCTCAACCTTTTGAGACTGCTTACTATAAACAAACACAGCCTTATCGCTATTGGCATCGTCCACCACGACAGCGGCCAGCGGAATCAATACGGCGCCTTGCGTGAAACTCTCGCTATCCACATTCAAGATCACACGGCAAGAGAAACCTACGGCTACCTTATATTTCTCTAAGTTAAAGCTCGGATCGTCGATATACAGATATACGGGAACGCCGGAGCCATCGGGAGAGGCTTCCACGTATTCTTTCACCTTCGCCTTGAAGCGAGCGCCCTTGTAATTATCGAACTCCACATAAACAGTATAAGGAGAAGAGAAGTAATTGATATTACTCTCCGGCATCGTAAACACGACTTGCAGCTTACTCGGGTTGATCAAGCAAACGATTCCTTGCCCGGCCTGTACCTTCTGGTAATTCTCCACATATTTCTTCTGGATAAATCCATCGAACGGCGCACGAAGCTTTGTCTGGTTCAATGTATTCTGCGCATACTCGAAAGCAGCCTTGGCATTTGAGTAAGAGGCCTCCGTAGACTCGTACTCTTGCTTGGAGATGGCTTGTTTGGACAATAACTTCTTCGCGCGTTGCAATTGTGCCTCAGCGGTCTGGAAAGACGCTTTCTTCGCCTCATATTCCCATTTGAAATCCTGCGGATCGATCTCGGCCACGATCTGTCCCGTACGGACCTTCTGGCCTTCATCCACGTTTAATGAGATCAGCGGGCCAGACATCTTAAACGCCAAATCACTAAATTGATCGGGCGATACCACTCCACTGAATGATTTCTCAACCACGTTCAGCGAAGTAACGTCCGCCAATTTAACGGGACGAGGACCTTGCTCCTTAACGGGTGGCTGACTACAGGAAACCAATGCTGCCAAAACAAACACAGGGATTAATTTTCCTTTCATGATAACTTGCATTTTGTTATTTAATTATGATTTCTACCTCAAATATAAAACCTTCTCGCCTAAAGATGGTTGAGCATAACGTGCCTTAAAAAGACCAACTGCCATTATTCACGTATGCTTCCATCGTATTTTCTATCGAATCGGGTAAAGAAGGGAAAAAGTCTATTCCGGTAATCTTCTCTACGCTATCGATAGGGATCATCATCGACCTCAACGGAGTCTTTCCATAGTCTTTATTATCAAACAGGAAACCGACCCCTTCCGGTTTGCCGTTCGTTATCGTACAGATTACCTTATAAAAGGTCTTCGGGATTCCCACCCGATTCTTTCCTAACCGTTTCAGATCGTCCGTGATCACCGGACCGGTCACGATCCACAAAGAGCCATTCTCTTTCGCCCACAAACGAGCCTGCTCTTCCAGATCCTTCCAGATCCCCCGGTTCAAGCCGGGCTTTTGCGGACTGATATTGCTTAGATAGAATGATTCCCGCATGGCCTTGGCAGACCATTTCATATCGCCTGCGGGCGCCATATGTCCCCGGTCATAGCCGGAGCGGGTATAATCCTCGTTCGTGGCGGTAGCCCCTTTCACCATAGGGTCCGATACGAACTTATTAGACCGCTCGTTCTTCTTGCTCGTCGCCTCTTTCGAGGTCAGTTCATAGGCTACCCAATTGGCGATCTTATACTCGGAGTTATAAGAGACCGTATAGCCCTCATGCTTGATAACCTGTTCTTTTTGTTTATTCTTTAGCCTCGGTATCTCTGCTCCCTCTTGAAAAGTATAAGCGGAGACCTCTTTCTTTGGCTTCGTCGCTTGCTTGTTTTCCACCGCTTGCGCGGCTTTCTTACCCGATATTCCGGAACCGCCCTTATTCGAGTTCTTCGGACGGACGATCGTCTCTGCCCGATCCTGTTTTTTCTCTACAGATCGTGTCTTGGACACCGGATAGAACCAGTTATAAATAAACAACATACCAATAATACAAACGACTACCGCAAAAGCACCAAGAAACATCTTCTTTACAGAAGACATGAATGACGATATCCGTTTCTTCTTGCTTTTCCGGGTTTGAGGCTTACCTTTCTTTTTTGCCATACCTAAAACTTCCTATTCTTAACCTTTCGTATTGAGTGCAAAAATAAATAAATTCAGCATGTTATACAACACTATTTTAGGATAGTATTGGTTTCGATTACTAGAAAAGACGGCTTAATTTAATGAGATTTATTTACTTATCGTGCAATTACATGCTTTCCGTTGGCCTTTACATCTACGAAACCAAACACGAGCTTATCGGTATTTCCTTTCTCCAAAGGATCCAAGTATGAGAAATACTCTAGATTCACCGGGATTAGCCCTTTGCTATTTCATACCGCATAAAGAGGAATATTCGTCAGGTTGCCTTGCTCCTTGTAAGGCAGCATGGAATATCGCTCCGCATGCAGGCTTGGTACCTTGTCCAATAAGTTCATCAAGGAATTAGCCCGGACATTTCCTTCGGCCTTCACTTCTATCGGGATCATTTCCGCTCCCCGTTGGATGATGAAATCAAGCTCTAGGCGCGAATTGTCCGCCGTATGATAATAAATGGGAGACACGCCTTTGCTTTTCATCTGTTGCAAAACGTATTGCTCGGTTAGTCCACCCTTATACTCCTTGAATATATCGTTCTTTATCAAGACTTGCGCAGGATCGGTCTGGACCATCGCTCCCATCAAGCCAAGGTCTACCATATAAAGCTTGAAAGCCGATAAGTCCTCGTAAACAGCGAGCGGCAACTCGGGTTTTGCGCATCGAGGTACCTTATACAACAAACCCGCATTGACAAGCCATTGTATGGAAAGCTCAAAGTCGTTGGCCCTCGCTCCTTTACGTAAAGCGCCATAGATAAACTTCTTATTCTCCTTGAATAATTGAGAAGGCACACTGTTCCAAACCATCCGGATACGCGATACTTGCTCTTTGGGCGCATGTTTCGAGAAATCAAGATCGTAACCTTGAAGAATCTCCTGCTGGATACGCCTTACCTCCCGTAAAGCTCCGGTCTCCACGTATTTGGAAACAACCTCCGGCATGCCTCCCACATAATAATACTGGCGGAGAAGATCCACATACTTCTCATGCAACAGACTCATCATCCCATAGTCACGGCTCATAAGTAGTTTACAGGCCTCTTTCTCTCCTTTCGCCATAAGAAACTCCTCGAAACTCATAGGATACAGGTTGATGACATTAACCTTACCTACCGGATATGATACATTCTCATGCAAAGAAATTCCCAAAAGCGAACCCGCTACCGCAATATGGTAGTCCGGAGTTTCCTCCTTAAAATACTTCAACGCCTCCAATACCTCCGGGATATCTTGTACCTCATCCAAAATGATGAGCGTATCGCCTGGAGTGATATCCACCGAAGTCATGGCACGGAGACCGCGCAAGATTCTTTCCACATCAAAGTCCTGTGTAAAAAGCTGCCGGGCAAGATTGTTCTTACGACATACGACATAAGCCTCTTTCTTATATTCAAGCCTGGCAAACTCATGGAGCAACCAAGTCTTGCCTACTTGTCTGGCACCATTAAGGATAAGAGGTTTTCTGTCCGCTCTTTCTTTCCATTCAATAAGTTCCTTTAAAACAGTTCTTTCCATATTAATACAACATTTTTACGCGGATAAACATAGCTAATCATCACATTTTTAAGCACCAATTCGCCATACAAATATACATAAATACGCGGATATAAGGTATACGGACGTACATTTTTACGCGGCATACGTTCTTTTACCTTCCTGTCTACCCTCTACTCCCTAAGCGAAAAACGCTCTGCTCCTATATGTATTCTTGCTCGATAGCGGATGAATTCTTCTCCGCATACCGAACTATTCTACAAACCACGACGTGGTCTGTACAGATCAAGACGTGGTTTGTACAAATCACGCCGTGGTCTATACATTCCACGGCGATAATTTGGAAATAGATCGGATAGTGAGTACATTTGTATATAGTAAGAAGAATGTTTTTCACTTGAAGATACAAACAATTATACCTATAGCAGTTATGGCAGAATATATCAAGCAAGAGATGTGCGACTTGAACGAGACGGGGGAAAAGCCTGTGTATTATCGGATGAAGATACAACGGAACATGGATATGGAGGATTTCGTGGAACGGATCACCTACCCTGGATCGGGCTTGAGCAGGGGGAGCGTAATACAGGTGATGACGACAGTAGCGGAACATCTGGCCTATTGCATGGCGGAAGGGCAGTCGGTCACGCTGGAGGGCATCGGCACGTTCACGCCTCGCCTAGGCATGGTGAAGGACAAGGAGATCGACTCGATGGATGGTGACGAGCCGAAGCGTAACGCACGGAGCATCGAGGTGAATGGCATCAACTTCCGCGCCGACAAGGAACTGATACAGGAGACTAACCTGCGTTGCGACTTAAGGCGGGGAGGCATCAGCCGTGTCCGGAAATCGCCCTTCACCGAGGAGGAGCGCCGAACACGGGCATTGGATTACCTTGCCGAACACCCCTTCATGCGCATACAAGACTATATGGCTATCACCGGGCTAAAACGTAGTAGCGCGAATCGTGAGCTACTACGCCTCAGCAGCGACCCCGCGAGTGGAATCACCATATCAGGCTATGGGAGCCACCGGGTATATGTCCGCCGGAAAACGGAGGGCGAGCGCTAATCCACCCAATGCCGTCCCGCACCAAAGTGCTTGCGGGCGCCGTTCGGTCTTATTAGTTCGGCGGAGGTGCCTTCCGGGATTTGGAGATCGAACGTCAGTCGCTTGCCTTTCTTCCGGATGCTTACTTGGATGGTTCCATAATGGGTCTCTAGGCGGGCCGAGGCTTCCGATAAGGAACCCAGCGCGGGCGCGATCCTAAAGGTACGGAAACCGGGAGAGGTGGGCTCGATACCGCAGACCTTCTGGCTCAATAAGGTAAGCGGGCCACCGCTCCAAGCGTGATTGATCGTGCCGCCACCGAAGCCCTCGGCTCCGATGCCCCATCCCTCGAACAAGGTCGTGTAGTCGGCGTAATCCAGCATACGGGTGTAGCGTCGCTTCATCCGCTCTAAGGCGAACGCCGGCTCGCCCATCTGGAAAAGGGCCTCCAGGACATACTTCTCCATATAAGGGCTGGCGTGATACTCCTTTTTAAGAACCTTCGTCAGCGCCGGGTACTTATCCTTCGAGGCCAGCCCGGAAACAACCGCCATGGCTTGGGAGCGATCGTCCGTCTCGCCTTTATAACCGGGAGAGCGATAGGCGGAACCTGTCCAGAACTTCGTATCGAAACAACGTTCCAGGCTACGCATCATCCGGAAGATCTCATCGGCATCCTTATCCTTGCCGAGTTGCAGGGCGAAGGCTCGCTCCGCTTTCAAGGCCAAATAATACCAGCAATTGGTCAAGATACCCATATCGACGTGCTCGCCCCAGTCGCCCCAGCTCCATGCGCCTTGACGCTCGATCGCCAAGCCGCTCTTATCGACTTGCCAAACCTCGTGCAGGTAACGGCGCATACGGTCGTAGATCGCCGGGACGAAACTACTATCGGCACTATAATAATATTGCGTATAGAAGCCATACCAACCCACGGAAGCGAGCATTTGCAAGGGAAGCTCCTTATCCCAATTACCCGCCGGAACGGGTGAGTAGAGCGTTCCGTCTTCCCGCTGCCAGTTCATTAACTCATGGATGCCTTTCACGGCTAGTTGCTGCCCAGAGGGAGAAAGGGCGTAGAAAGCCTCGCCTAGCTCATTCACCTCGTCGCCCCACCATTGGGCGCGCTCACGGTCCGGACAGTCCATATAGTTGTCGCGCATCGTTATGTATAAGGTGCGGGCGGAGCGTTGCCAAAGCTCGTCGTAGAAGGGATCGTCACAGTGGAAAGAGCCGGCAAGGTCAGCGTTGTAACCGGTCTCACGGTATTTCACCTCCACAACCTTTACGCCCTCGGGGATGATGTAGCGGACCTCATGGCCGTTCATCCAGCCATAACTCTCGTATTCCTGCTCGCCCTCACGAGTGATATATTCGGCACGTACGTTGCGCTCGCTTCCTCCCTCGTAATTATCCATGCGGATGTGGATCGTCTTCCCGGCCTCCGCCTCCACTTTCAGATACGGAGTAATCTGGGCGTTATAGGGCAAGCGACAGAACAAGGTATCGCCTCTCAAGGATTCCCGGACGGATACATAGGACAACAAGCCGCTGTCTTTCCACTGGGGTATCGGGCGTTCCACCAGATCCCCGAAAGGAGCCTCGCCCGCCTTACCGACGCAGACCGCCCCCGGAAGGGAACCTTCGAAACTCGTACGGTTCCAGTCCGTTATCGCTTGACGGGCATCGAAGCGGATATTACTCTCCGGCATACGGTAATTCGGGAAAGGGGCCTCGGTATTCTGATAGGCCTCATACAAGGCGCACTGCCAGCTCGCGTCGGAGACGATCTCCAGCCCCGGGGCGATCGCCTCAAACAATAAGGCGGCTTTCCCACTGTTGATATGGCTGAAACCATCTTTCCCGAAATGCCAGAGCAAGACGGCGATGGTATTCGTGCCTTTTGTCAGGTAAGGGGCGATGTCTACCGGATCGTAATACGTACCGGAGGGAGAAGGTCCTCTTTTCAAGCCACCCTCGAAGAGAACCAGTTGTTCGTTGATCCAAAGCCAATACTTGGAATCGGCGGCGATACGGGCGATGAGTTGATTCGGGACATCCGTCACACCGAATGATTTACGGTAGATCAACCAAGTGTTCGTAGCGCTTTGGCAACGCTCG
>JAQVCX010000069.1 GCA_028689545.1 Parabacteroides sp. | reverse complement strand
TTTGGCAATGACGCTATCACGGCGACCGTCGGGAGCATGAGCGCCGAGCAAATCTTCACCACCTACGCCCGCCACATCGGTATCGGAGGTATCGCTACCGCCGGGGTGATCGGCATCATCAACTCTTGGGGGATCATCAAGGGTGCCGTAGGCTTGGCGGCGAACGAGTTGAAAGGAAAAGGAGATGCCGTGGATAGCGATACCATCCGCACGCAGAAGGATTTGTCGATGAAGGTGATAACGATCGGTATCATCGTATCGCTGATCGTCACGTTCCTCTTCTTCCAGTTTGGCGTACTTCATAACTGGTACCATGCCGCCATCGGCTTGTTGCTGGTCGGGGTGATCGCCTTCCTGTTTACGACCGTAGCGGCGAACGCTATCGCTATCGTAGGGACAAACCCGGTATCGGGCATGACGCTCATGACGTTGATCCTCGCCTCCATCATCTTGGTAGCCGCGGGGTTGAAAGGGCCGGCCGGCATGGTATCCGCCCTGATTATCGGAGGCGTGGTCTGTACGGCGCTTTCCATGGCGGGAGGTTTCATTACCGACTTGAAGATCGGTTATTGGCTGGGTAGCACGCCCGCCAAGCAACAGACCTGGAAATTCCTAGGCACGCTAGTCTCCGCCGCTACGGTAGGAGGCGTGATCTTGATATTGAACCAGACGTACGGTTTCACGACCGGCCAATTGGCCGCTCCGCAAGCGAACGCCATGGCCGCCGTCATCGAGCCGTTGATGAGTGGCTCGGGGGCTCCTTGGGCCTTATACGCGATCGGAGCCGTCCTCGCCGTCGTATTGAACTTCTGCAAGATACCGGCGTTGGCCTTCGCCTTGGGTATGTTCATCCCGCTGGACCTGAATACGCCGCTCTTGATCGGTGGAGCGATCAGCTGGTACGTAGGAAGCCGTAGCAAGGACCAAGGCTTGAACTCGGCCCGCTTGGAGAAAGGTACGTTACTGGCTTCCGGCTTTATCGCCGGCGGTGCCTTGATGGGCGTGGTCAGCGCGGCCTTACGCTTCGGCGGGATCAACTTGATGAACGAGGAATGGGCATCTAGCAACGCCGCCGAGATCTTGGCAGTTGTCATGTACCTTGTCATGATCGCTTACCTCACATTTAATTCACTGAACGCGAAAAAAGAATAGGATAAAGGAATAAGGATATGGAAGCACCTGTAATCAACGTGGGGATCATGACCCACAAAGCGGTCTCATTTGTCTTTAACGAGGAGTATGTGCATACGGAAACCGGCACGTTCACCATAGGCGAGCAACGTGCCCTCTGGGTAAACGGCAAGATCGTGTACAATGGGAAACTTTATCAGGAGCTATTCTTCGAGCCGACCAGCCCGCAATCTTCTTTCGACTTGAAGGCGGTTACGATCGGCGTGGCTTTTCACTGGCAACGGCAGGAGGACCAGCGCTTCAAGGGAGCGTTGAACCTCGTGGCGACCGATGACGGGATCGTATCGATCAACCAAGTGGACATAGAGGAATACCTCACCAGCGTGATCTCCTCGGAGATGAGCGCCAACGCCTCCAAGGAGCTGCTGAAAGCCCACGCCGTGATCTCACGAAGCTGGCTCTTGGCGCAGGTGGAGAAGAACTTCAGCTTGAGCGGATCGGCCACGCCCTATAAAAGCTGCCACCGCGACAACGAGACCTTGATCCGCTGGTACGACCGGGAAGACCATGAGTTGTTCGATGTCTGTGCCGACGATCATTGCCAGCGTTACCAAGGTATTACCCGGGAATCGAACCCGATTGTAAAGGAGGTGATCAAAGAGACCCGCGGAGAGGTATTGACGGATAACGATACGATCTGCGACGCCCGCTTCTCGAAATGCTGCGGGGGCGTGACCGAGAAATTCGAGAATTGCTGGGAACCGGTTCCCCACTCCTATCTCACCGCCTTACGGGACAGCGAGACTCCCGCCTATCCCGACTTGACGGACGAGCGGGAAGCGGAGCAGTGGATACGCACCTCACCCGAAGCCTTCTGCCATACGACGGACAAGGAGATCCTTAGCCAAGTGCTGAACCATTACGATCAGGAGACCACGGATTTCTACCGCTGGAAAGTAGCATACACGCAAGAGGAGCTATCGGAATTGATCCACCGCAAAACGGGTATGGACTTCGGGCCGATCATCGACCTCGTACCCTTGGAAAGAGGTTCGTCCGGACGCATCACGAAGCTCAAGATCGTAGGGGTACGCCGCTCGTTCACCATCGGGAAAGAGCTTGAGATACGCCGGACATTGTCCGAGACGCATCTGTACAGCTCGGCCTTCGTGGTCGATAAGGAGGATATCCGCCTCGATGTACCCTCTCGCTTCCTCTTGACAGGAGCCGGATGGGGACATGGCGTGGGGCTTTGCCAGATCGGGGCCGCCGTGATGGGAGCCAAAGGATATTCGTACCGGGAAATACTCACGCATTATTTCCCCGGGGTCATTATCGAGAAAAGATATTAAACCAAGGGTGTCCATGCATACAACCAGAAGGGCCGCGTCTTATTCAGACGACGGCCCTTCAACTTAATGTTTACCTATTCTCCGGTTATGATGAACAACCGGTTCGCTTTCACTCTCACGAGCTATTACTATGACGCAAAGATAGGCCGAAGGTTTAAAACGATCAGAAAGAATTCGACGAATCAAGCGTTTTCCTCGGCGAATCCCGTTATTTTTCCTACTTTTGTGCCTTATTTATAACCAGAAGAAAGAAGTCTGACAATACATGAACAGCTATATTATCCTTTTTATTATCGCCGCCTATTTCGCCGTCTTGCTGCTGATCGCATGGATCACGGGGCGCAATAACAGCAACGAGGCATTCTTCCTCGGGGACAGGAAATCACCTTGGTATATCGTATCGATCGGTATGGTAGGGACTTCTTTATCGGGGGTGACGTTCGTATCGGTACCCGGCATGGTGCGGGCGATCGATATGACGTATATGCAGACGGTATTGGGCTTCTTCGTGGGATATATCATCATAGCCAAGGTATTGCTACCGCTATACTATAAGTTGAGACTTACCTCCATCTACTCGTATCTGGACGACCGGATCGGGCGAAGGGGCTACAAGACGGGGGCCTCGTTCTTCCTCCTCTCGAAGATCGTGGGGGCGGCGGCGCGCCTGTATCTGGTGGTCTTGATATTGCAGACCTACGTGTTCAACGCTTGGGACATCCCGTTCGCCGTGACCGCTATCCTCAGCATCTTGCTGGTATGGCTATATACGTTCAGGAGCGGCATCAAGACGATTATCTGGACGGATACGCTACAGGCCCTTTGCCTCGTGGCGACGCTCGTCGTGATCATCTGGCAGGTGAAGGACAAGATGGGGCTGGACTTCGGGGGCCTGGCGCAGACCTTGGTGGAAAGCCCTCATTTCCGGATCTTCGAGTTTGGCGACTGGCATAGCACGCAGAACTTCTTCAAGCAGTTCCTGAGCGGTATCTTTATCACGATCGTCATGACCGGGCTGGATCAGGACATGATGCAAAAGAACCTATCCTGCAAGAACCTGAAGGAAGCCCAAAAGAATATGTATACGTATGGCTTCGCCTTCACGCCGGTCAACTTCATGTTTCTAGCGCTGGGCGTACTGCTACTGACGCTGGCGGAACAGCGCGGCATCCCGTTGCCGGCCCTGGGCGACGATATCCTCCCGATGTTTTGCACCTCGGGGATCTTGGGCGGGAGTATCTTGATCTTCTTCACGATCGGTATCATAGCGGCGGCGTTCAGTAGCGCCGACTCGGCGTTGACCGCGCTCACCACCTCTTTTTGCGTGGATATCCTCGGCGTGCAGAAAGAGGAGGCGAAAAGGGCAAAACGTATCCGCCTGAGGGTACACGTGATGATATCCGTCTTGTTCGTCTTGATCATCTTGGCGTTCAAGGCCGTAAATAACCGGAGCGTTATCGACGCGATCTACATGATAGCGTCGTACACGTATGGTCCTCTACTGGGGCTGTTTGTCTTCGGGCTTTTCACGAAGCGGAAGCCCCGTGACAAATACGTGCCCTATATCTGTATAGCCTCCCCGTTGATTTGCTTCGCCACGGATTTCTTGGTGAAACAATACGCCGGCTATACGTTCGGCTACGAGATGCTTATGGTAAACGGGGCCATCACCTTCCTCGGCCTTTATTTGAGCGGGGCACGAAGAAAAGTGGACAGTTGACAAGTGACAGTTGACAGTTGGGCTTCGCCATAAATCATAATTCATAAATTATAAATCATTAATTATCACTCATCACTCATGGAAATTAAAAGCGCGGAATTCGTTATCAGCAATACAGACGTAGAGAAATGCCCCGAGGGTAATAAGCCGGAGTATGCCTTCATCGGTCGAAGCAATGTGGGCAAATCTTCCTTGATCAATATGCTTACCAACAAGAAGGGATTGGCGATGACTTCGCAAACGCCGGGTAAGACTTTGCTTATCAATCATTTTCTTATCAACGACGAATGGTATCTGGTAGACCTGCCAGGGTATGGCTTCGCTCAACGGGGCAAGGAGAACCGGGAGCAATTGAAACGTATCATCGAGAACTATGTACTCGACCGGGAGCAACTGACCAACCTCTTTGTCCTCCTGGACTGCCGCCACGAGGCGCAGAAGATCGACCTGGAGTTCATGGAATGGCTGGGCGAGAGCGGGGTGCCGTTCTCTATCATCTTCACCAAGATAGACAAGATCAGCAAGGGACGCCTGAAAGAGAACCTGAAAGCCTATACGGATAAATTACAGGAGACTTGGGAAGAGCTTCCCCCTATCTTCCTCTCTTCCTCGGAAAAGAAAGAGGGACGGGAGGAGATATTGGACTATATCGGACAAATCAATTCGGATTTATAATTCATAATTCATCATGCTTCTTCTAGTTTTATCCCCGTTTACGCAGATCAACACGCCTTATCCTTCCACGGCTTACCTGAAGGGGTATCTGGAGGCGAAGGGCGTACGAGCGGGGCAGGCCGATCTGGGTATCGAGACAATCTTGACCTTGTTTTCCACGCGGGGCCTCGGGGAGTTGTTCGCCGAGATAGAGCGGCGGACGGGTAAATATCCGGCCAAGGTACGGGGGATGCTGGCCAATAGGCAGCGGTATATCGACACGATAGCCCCCGTCGTCGCTTTCCTACAGGGGAAGAACGATCCGCTCGCTTACCGCATCTGCAACCAGGATTATCTTCCCCAGAGCGATCGCCGGAGCCAAGACGAGGAGGAGCTGGAATGGGCGTTCGGCACTTCCGGCTTGCGAGACAAGGCCCGCTATCTGGCCACCTTGTACCTAGAGGATCTGTGCGACTTGATCCGGGAGACGATCGACCCGGATTTCGGTTTCAGCCGATACGCCGAGCGCCTGGGCCGCTGCGCCTCCTCCTTCGACGAGATAGAGCAGGCCCTGCAGAAGCCTTTCGGCTTCATCGAACGCCTGACGCAGCCGCTATTGGAAAAGCGCATAGCCGAGACAAAGCCCAAGGCGATCGCCTTCAGCGTCCCCTTTCCGGGGAACCTGTTCAGCTCCCTCCGGCTCGCCCAATGGCTACGGCAGGCGCATCCCGACATCCCGATCCTTATGGGAGGCGGGTTCGTGAACACGGAACTGCGCTCCATCACGGATACGCGCTTCTTCAAGTACGTAGATTACCTCTTACTGGATGATGGCGAGGAGCCGCTTTACCAAATGTCGCGCTACCTGGACGGGGCGATCGCCCGGGAGGAGCTGACGCGCGCCTTCTGCCTGGACGAGAGCGGCAAGCAGGTCGTCTACCTGGACAACCCCACCCACCCCGCTTGCCCGCAGAGCGAGACCGGATTCCCGGATTACGAGGGCTTGCCGCTGGACAAGTACATCTCCGTCATGGAGATGGCCAACCCGATGCACAGGCTCTGGAGCGACGGACGGTGGAACAAGCTGACCTTGGCGCACGGTTGCTACTGGGGGAAATGCGCCTTCTGCGACGGCTCGCTGGATTACATCAAGCGGTATGAGCCGAATACGGCCAAGGACTTGGTGGACCGCATGGAGCGACTCGTGGAGCAAACCGGCGAGATAGGCTTCCATTTCGTGGACGAGGCCGCCCCGCCCGCCTTGCTCAGGGAAATGGCGCGGGAGATCATCCGCCGCGGGCTGACCGTCGTGTGGTGGGGAAATATCCGCTTCGAGAAGAGCTACACCGAGGAACTCTGCGAGCTGCTACAGCGGAGTGGCTGCATCGCCGTATCGGGAGGGCTGGAGGTGGCCTCGCCCCGGCTCCTCAAACTGATTAATAAAGGGGTGACAGTGGCTCAGGTGGCACGGGTCGCCAACAACTTTACCGGGGCTGGCATCATGGTTCATGCCTATTTGATGTATGGTTTCCCGACCCAAACCGCTCAAGAAACTATAGATTCCCTGGAAACGGTCCGGCAGATGTTCGAGCTTGGGCTGATCCAGTCCGGCTTTTGGCATCGCTTCGCCATGACGGCGCATAGCCCCGTAGGGTTGCATCCCGCCGAGTACAGTTGCCGTGTCACGGAGCCTCCTTTTGGCGGGTTCGCCCGTAACGACGTACAGTTCGAGGCGCTTTCCGGCTGCGATCCGGAGCTATTCGGCGAGGGGCTGCGCGTCTCCCTCTATAATTATATGAATGGGACGGGGTTCGACTTGCCGCTGCATAAGTGGTTCGGCGGCATAAAGGTGCCACGCACCACATTACCACCCAATTACATCGAGAAAATAGTGGAGGGATAGCCCATCCACGGGGCGTAAAACAGCACAAGGCGCTTGTGCCGACCTGCACAAGCACCTTGTGCGCCTCTGCACAAGCACCTTGTGCGCCTCTGCACAAACACCTTGTGCGCCCCGGCACAAGCATCTTGTGCGCCTCGGTGAAAGCACCTTTCGCGGAAAGGGGGGAAATTAGCTCTCCCCCATCCATCCCCTAATAACTGATCTTGCATCCCACGAAATAACTCCTCGGGGTGCCCGGGCCGTAGATATAGCCGGCATCCCGGTTCGCTCCCCGGTCGAAATCATCTTGATAAGCGTTGAAGACGTTCTGCACGCCGGCGTTCACCTGCAAGGTCACGGAGTTGAAGACCGGGAAGTCGTACGTCAGCTTCACGTTCAAGTCGAAGAAGTCGCGGGTATTCTCCTCGCGGTCCTCCGGGATAAACCCCTTCAAGTGCTGCACCAGCATGCCGCCCGTATACGTCCCCGTCAGCGAGGCGGAGAAACGCTTCACCGGCGTGAAGGTAGAGGTGAAATAACCATACACGTCCGGCGAGCGGAACATCCTCCTCTGCGGCACCACGGCCGGGTTCTTGCTCCACTGCTCCGCCTCCTTGTAGCGGCTCCGCTGCAAGGTAGCGCCCGCCTGCAGCTGCATCCAGGCATAAGCGATCTTGCCCTCCAGGTTGAGGCCCACCACGCGGGCACCCTTCCCGTTGCGTCGCTCCATCAGCAAGTTATTATCCTTGTCGCGGCCCAGCTCCTCCAAGACGAACACGTTGCGCAGATCCGTATAGAAACCCTCCACCAGGAAGTTGGCCTGCACCGGGCCGAAACGATGATACAGATCCATGGAAGCGCTCAGGCTCCGCGAGTTCTCCTCCTTCAAGTCCGGCGAGATCTGGATGATCGCCACGTCGCCTCCCACGGCGGTGATATGCAAATCCTCGTCGAAGGCCTGGGGGGCGCGGAAACCGCTGGCGTACGACACACGCAGGTTGATATCCTTCGTGGGGTTGAAGCGCAGGTTGGCGCGGGGGCTGAAGATCACGTGATCCATCAGGTTATGCTTGTCCAGGCGGCCGCCTATCAGGAAACTCCAGCGGTCGTTCTTCCACTCGTTCTGGGCGAAGGCGCTACCGATGTGCACGGTCTGGGCGATCGTGCGGTTATAGCCCAGCATCTCGTCCCGCAAATCATCGTAGCTATACTCCGCGCCTCCCGTGAAGGTGGCGGGCAGGAAAAGGCACTTATCCCATTCGTAGGCGTATTGGGCGCCGCCTATGAGGGTCATGTCCGTCGTGTTGCCATAGGCGTTCGGGTCTTTCCCCGCGCCGTAATAGCTCTGGCGCTTGGTATGCTGGGCGGAGGTGTACACGTTCAGCCGGTGATGGTAGTCGGGCGAGAAGAGGTCGAACTTCAAGCCTCCCCCGTTGATCTGGTGGTTGGTCTGCTCGGTGATATCCGTCTCGTGCGGCGGCAGATCCAGCAGATTACCGCCCCGGCGGAACTCGCTGATGTTATGATACTCGAAAGTCAGCTTGGCGTAATTGCTCGTCTTCAGGAAGGAGCGGAAGCCGAGGGTCTTTCCCTCCAGCTTGCCCAGCTCCGAGTAGCCGTCGCCGTCATGGTCGTACGAGGCCCGGTGGCGGCTCTGCCCGAAGAGGTAGATGCCCGCCTTATGGTCGTCGGTCACCAGCGAGGCGTTCACGGTCGTATTGTTATCCGGGCGGCTTCCCCCGACCATCGTCAGCGAGTGGGCTATCTGGGCGGAGTTGCGCATCGGCTCCTTTGTGATGATATTGATCGTGCCGGCGATGGCGGACGAGCCGAACAAGGCCGAGCCTCCCCCCCGCATCACCTCTACCCGTTCGATCATATTCGCCGGGATCTGCTCCAGGCCATATACGCCGGTCAGGGCGCTGAAGATCGGCCGGCTATCCACCAATATCTGGGTGTAAGGGCCTTCCAGACCGTTGATGCGCACTTGCTGGAAGCCGCAATTCTGGCAGTTGTTCTCCACACGCACGCCGGGCTGGAAGTTCAGTCCGTCGGCCAGGGAAGTGGAGTGCGTGGTCTCGAACACCTTCGAGTCGAGCACGTTCACCAGCGACGGGGCCAGTCGGCGGGTCGTCTCGTTACGGTTTGCCGACACGACCACGCCGTCCAGCGATACGGCGTCTTCCTCCGCGCTGAAGTTGATCTCCAGCGTCTTCCCTTTCTTCAAGGTCACCGTCTTCTCCTCGGTCTTATACCCGATAGACTTCATGACCAAGGTGTACTTCCCCTCGGGGAGGTTCTTCATATAATAATGGCCGGTAGCGTCGGTAGCCGTACCGATCGTCGTGCCGTAGAGGTAGACATTGATAAAAGAGAGATGCTCCCCCGTCTTCTTATCGAGGATATGGCCTACGATATTAGCGTCGGAAGGATCCAGGGACACACGATCGTCTCCCTCCGCCCACGCTGACGTAAAGACACAGCATAGGCATAGTATAAGTGAAATGAACTTATTCATTGCTTGATTAATTGTTGTTTGATTATTAAATGAATACAAAATTCGAGCCGGCAAATTCAATTGCCGTACATAAAATCCCCCCTGTAGAGACGGGGCGTGCCCCGTCTCATCCCCTCAAGATAGTATCATAATTACCATCAGACAATAGGTAGACGGGGCACGCCCCGTCTCTACAAATGGATATAGATTTCTGGATATGTATCAAACAACCGGGGGAGCCCGCAAATACCTCGCCCCCTCTACGGAAGCGACATGGTCCGGATAGACCGGCGACTCGGAAAGATTAGCTATCGGCGACAAATGGAATTGCAAGCGCAGCGGGTGGATCGCCCCGTCCACCGCGTAGATGGAAGAGAGTTGACAAAACAACTGTATCTCCGCCAACGACCCATGATGATGGCAAGTACCATCCGCCGTCTTCTTGAAAGGGTGCGCATGCACGATGGTCGTACCATACTCCATATGGAGGTGCGTAAAAAGCGAGACGCTGCTATAGTACGTTATAAAAAGTACTGGCAGCAACCACTTTATGTATTTAACCATCGTTTCCCTCACCTTGTATCATCGTTATGTGGGAGGCAAAGATAGTACAATTTTTTTAATTGCTTTGTTTTATGTACTTTCGCGCTACTAAAGCAAAAAAGAAACTCGTATGAATTGGTTACTTGATACGCTTACAGAACCCTCGATGATACAAGCCGTGGCTGTCATCTCTATCGTGGCGGCGGTTGGTGTGTATTTAGGGCGGCTCAAGATATTCGGCATCTCATTAGGCATCACTTTCGTGTTCTTCGCCGGTATCATGGCAGGGCACCTGGGCATCACCGTCAATAAGGAGATGCTGAGCTTCGCCCAGAATTTCGGGCTTATCGTATTCGTATATACCTTGGGATTGCAGGTAGGCCCCGGCTTCTTCTCTTCCCTGAAAAAGGGCGGGGTGGAAATGAATACGATGGGACTTGGGGTGATCGCTTTAGGGCTGATCCTGACGCTGGTGTTTCATTGGATCACCGGGATCTCCGTCCCCGTCATGGCAGGGCTGCTATCCGGCGCCGTGACGAATACCCCGGCGCTAGGCGCCGCCCAGCAAGCGCTCTTGCAGATAGACCCCGAAAACACGAGGAACGTGACGGATATGGCCCTAGCCTGCGCCGTGACGTATCCCTTGGGTGTAGTCGGCGTGATCCTGGCGATTATCATCTTGAGGGCCTTGTTCGCCAAAAAGACGCAGAACACGCATAAGGAGCAAGACATGACGACGAACGTAGCGGAGTTTCAAGTACTGAACCCCTCCATCTATAATAAGAGCATCCGACAGGTCATGAAATTGACAGAGAAACATTTCGTGATCTCCCGCCTCTGGAAGAACGGGAAGGTGACGATCCCTACCTCCGAGACCATATTAGGGGAAAAAGACCATTTGCTGATCATATCCGTAAAGGCGGACGTGGAATCCATCAAGGTCCTTTTCGGGGAACAAGAGACTACCGACTGGAATAAGGAAGATATCGACTGGAACGCAATAGACAGCCAATTGATCTCCCGCCGTATCGTCGTAACCCGCAACCGGGTAAACGGGGTAAAGCTAGGCTCGCTCCGGCTCCGCAACCTATACGGGATCAACATCACCCGGGTAAACCGCGCGGGTATCGATCTGGTAGCTTCCCGCGACCTCCGCTTACAGATCGGGGATAAACTGACGATCGTAGGCGAGGCCAATTCCGTGAACAACGTGGGTAAGATCTTGGGCGACGAGCTGAAACGGCTGGACAACCCCAACCTGCTCGCCATATTCATAGGACTGACGCTGGGCGTATTGATCGGGGCGATCCCTATCGCCTTGCCGGGAATGAGCACGCCCATCAAGCTGGGTATCGCCGGAGGGCCTATCATCGTAGGAATCCTAATGGGCGCGTTCGGCCCCCGCTTCCACCTGACGACTTATACCACCCAGAGCGCGAACCTGATGATGCGGCAGTTCGGCATCGTGATCTATCTGGCAGGACTGGGCATCGACTCCGGCGCTCATTTCTTCGAGACCGTCTTCCGCGCCGAGGGGTTGCTGTGGATCGGGCTAGGCTTCCTGTTGACGATCGTGCCGGTCTTGATCGTCGGGTTCATCGCCTCGCGATTCTTCAAGCTGGATTACGCCCATAATATAGGTATGCTATGCGGAAGCATGGCCAATCCGATGGCCTTGAGCTACGCCAATACGACCGTAGAGGGCGACGAGCCTTCCGTGTCTTACGCCACGGTTTACCCGTTATCCATGTTCATCCGGGTGATTTCCGCCCAATTATTGATCATGTTATTCACTTGATCGCTTAAAAAGTCTAACATTCAACCCGTTTTTTGTTTCACTTACCTTATCTTTGCGGTTATATTCGAAACAACACTTTGGTTAATGAATGAAACTATACTCAATGGACTACTAAACTTGTTCGCTATATTTGCTTCCTTGGCAAAAATAGAAAGCGATCAAGCGCGACGAGCCGTCAATTCTTACTTAACCAGCCACTTTGGTATCCGCTCCCATAAAGAATACATGGAGCTGTTCGATGAGGTACAAAGTATGTACGACGACCCGGACTTCGACATCGATAGAGAAAGCGTTATCATCAACGTATGCAACCAGCTCAAGCCTAAATTGATATCGGAAGACCAGCTATTGCTTCTCCTCCGCTTCATGGAGTTCGCCCATGGCAACAACGAGGGATTGAACGAGAACCTGGCGATTTTCCATAAGATCGCCACGATATTCAATATCGATACGGATAGCTTCGACAACCTATACGCCTTTGTCACCGGCAAAAGATCCCCCTCCATTCTTACGATCAACGCGAATGATAGCGATAAAGACATCAACCATATCTACAGAAGGGGATTGGAGGGCGAGATACGGGTACTGCGACTGACCCGGTTCGACCGCATGGTCTTTATCTACCAAGGCGGCGGACGGGTATTCATGAACGATATACCGCTTACGCCCGGCATCTTCTATGGCTGGCAGCACAGTAGCGTAATCAAAAGCCCGCTATTCCTGCCGGTTTATTACAGCGACGTGCTCGATGTGTTCAACAAGAACGAGCACAAAGACCGCATCGCCCTCACCGGAAGGGATATAGAGTTTCGCTTCAAGAATAGCGAGAACGGCATGCACAATTTCTCGTTCAACCTTGAGTCCGGCCAGCTGGTAGCCATCATGGGAGGAAGCGGCGTGGGTAAGTCTACCCTGTTAAGCATCCTAAACGGCAACATCATCCCCGGCGAGAGAAGCATTTGCCTGAACGGGCACCCGCTGAGTAACCCGGAATGCAAGCGACTGATCGGCTTCGTCCCCCAGGATGACCTGCTGATCGAGGAGCTGACCGTATTCCAGAACCTATGGTACACAGCCCGCCTTTGCTTCGCCAACCTCACCGAAAAGGAGATCGAGGAGCGTGTCAATACGATATTGGAAGATCTGGATCTGAGCAAGATCCGGGACTTGGCCGTCGGGTCGCCGATCCGCAAGACGATCAGCGGCGGACAGCGTAAACGTTTAAACATAGCGCTGGAGCTTATCCGCGAGCCGGCCATCCTTTACCTGGACGAGCCTACCTCCGGCCTCTCGTCTACCGACTCCGAGAAGGTCGTCATGCTGCTGAAGGAGCAAACGCACCGGGGACGGCTCGTGGTTGTCAATATCCACCAGCCCTCGTCCGAGATCTATAAGCTGTTCGACCGCCTATGGCTATTGGATACCGGCGGCTACCCGATTTACGACGGCAACCCGATCGAGGCGATCACCTACTTCAAGCGGATCGCCAACTACACCGACCAAGATATCAGCGTCTGCGGCACCTGCGGAAATATCAACCCGGAACTGATCCTGACCATTATCGACGCTAAAAAGATAGACGATAGCGGGAACCAGACAAACATCCGGAAGATAACGCCGAAAGAGTGGCATGAGTTATACGTGACCTCCCGCCCGGAGTTCGAAGAGGTAGAGCCCGCGCCCCTGCCCCCGAATCATCAGCGGAAGCCCTCGATATGGAAGCAATTCTGCATCTTCTTGGAAAGAAACATAAAGACCAAGCTGACCAACAAGCAGTATTTGTGCATCGCCTTGCTAGAGACCCCTTTGCTGGCGGTGATCGTGGCCCTGCTCACCCGTTTCGTACCCGATGACGGATACTCTTTACTGGCGAACAAGAACCTGGTATCCTACATATTCATGGCGGTGATTGTCGCTACGTTCACGGGGCTAAGCATCAGCGCCGAGGAGATCATCAAGGACCGGACGCTCTTAAAGCGAGAACGCTTCTTACGACTGAGCCGGGGCAGTTATCTCTCGTCGAAGATATTCTACCTGCTTTGTATCTCGGCGATCCAAAGCTTGCTATTCATCGTGGTAGGGAATTTCCTGATAGGCATCGGCGGCGAGATGTTCCTTACTTGGTGGATCACGCTATGGGTCACCTCGTTCCTAGCCAACCTGACCGGCTTGGTACTATCGCAATCCTTAAACTCGATCGTAGCGATCTATATAACGATACCGCTGCTCTTGATCCCGCAGATCTTACTTTGCGGCTTAGTCGTCAAGTTCGACGATTTGAGCCGGAGCGCATCCAGCCGTAACATCGTGCCCCTCATCGGCGAGGTAATCCCCTCCCGTTGGGCGTTCGAGGCGTTGGTTACGGAACAATTCCGTAACAACAGCTACAACCGCCTGTTTTTCACGGTGGAGAAAGAGAAGTTCCTAGCGCAATACTACCGGAATATCCATGCCGACGAGGTACGCAACCTCATCAACAGCCTCAACCTCTTCCCCGAGAAACGGGAAGAGAACACCCGGACGATCCACAACGAGCTGGCCGTACTATCCCGTGCCGCCCGTATCGCCCCCTATACGTCCGAGGAAAGTTACGAGAGCTATATGGATAAGGTGGAAGAGGCCCTGCATGCCCGTAGCGATAATTTCACGGCGTTATTAGAGAAAAGGCGGAAAGAGATCATCCAAGGACAGGGTTCCGAATGGTTGAACACGCTGAAGAAAGAGCATCACAACTCGGCCATCGAGGAACTGGTACTCAACTCTACCAGCACCCAATTCTATAAGCAAGCCCACAACCGGATCTACCCCAAAATCGGGCAGATTTACCTGGAGCCGGACAATAATTGGGGGCGTGCGCCTTTCTATAGCCATGAGAAAAGAATAGCCGGTTATACATTTTCTACTTTTACGTTTAATTTATTAATGTTAGGAATCTTTGCTTTATTGGTAATTATATCTATCTTCGCAGAGTTTCCCGGCAAGTATTTAAACAAAGGGAACGATTAATGACTAACTATATAATCTAAAAATAAAGAGTAACATGAAAAAGAGTTTTGTTAGCCTGCTAACCATAGCAGCGATCACATTTGGAATGGTATCTTGCAACAACAGTAAGAAACAAGAGGCCGCCGAGCAAAAAGTAGAGGAAGAAGCAGCTATCGCTGGAGAAGTATCTAAAGGCCTGCTTACAGCCGAGCTGAAAGACGAGGTTACTCGTTTCCTTAAAGATATGCCGGACTCAGAGTTGCCTTACAAAGTATCTACCGGCGAGGTTACGATCTCGGTCACTAACACTGACTTTATGTTGCCGGCCGGCAAGGTTGCCGAATTGAACACACAAGCCCAGAAAGCACGTGCTTGCGGTATCTACTTCGCGGACTTGAACGTACTGAAAGCGATGAAAAAGCCGACCGCAGACATTGAGAGCGTATTGCTCAAGTTGACTACGGATCTGGATATTCCTTTCGCTATCGACATCATGAAAGAGTCCGCTCCCGCTAACGCCAGCAAAGAGGAGTTAAGCAAATTCATGAAAGACCAAGAAAACAAATTGATCGACGCCATGATGGAGAACGACAAGGCAGACATCGAGCTTGAGTTGTTAGGAGGTATGGCCGTAGAGTACGCCCTTGTATACGCGAACCCGGGTTTGGTCGTTAAAGGCGACGCTATCTCCGCCGGCTTGAGCGAGAATATGGAAAAGCGTATCGGCATCGTCCTGCAGATCACAGCCGACTTAGCTAAATATTATCCCGACTTAGAGCAACTAGGAACAACGATCGCTCCGTTAAGCGAAATGGTAGCTACCGTGAATATGGCTCGCGAGTCAAAAGCAAAGATCGAGGAGATGCGTTCAGCATTATTGAAATAACTCGTCCTATCGTCATAATAGTCATTTAAGAAGAGGAGCTAAGCGGTACATAAATGTACTCGTTTAGCTCCTCTTCCTTTGCCAACACAGTATATCCTCTATGCAAAGTAAATATAGCTTCTATGCGAAGTAAGCGCATCTTCTACCTACAGTATAGCCAAGCACCGGACGATCTAATCGTTTCACAAGGGTGAAGAGATCTTTTCACCTCCGTGATACGATCTTTTCACCTAGGTGATACGATCTCTTCACCTAGGTGAAAAGATCTGTACATATAGAGGCAGACAAGAAATCATACGGACAGACAAGCTACTATCGATAATACTTCGATCTAATACGACGGCATCTACCGTAACGAGAGCCCTCCTATCTCTTACGCGTCTTAATAAGAACCTTATCCCCACCCGCTAAAGTAGTCGCGAAAACATAGGCATCTCCCCCATCCGCTATCCGGGTCCGCTTGCGCAACTCTTCTACGGAAAGGGGGAAATTGCGGACTGTTATATTCGCTTGAGGTATCTGGCCAGACAAGGCCTTACATTGTTTATTCGTAAAGGGGATCACCTCTTCCACGATGAACGAGCGGCCGGGGAAACCGGAGACCGCCTCCTCCGACGTATACAGATGACTGCTGACATGCAGTTTGCTCAATCCGAAACGAGTGGCGACCGCCTTGAACGCGCCTGCCTTCAAGATGGAGGCGTTCGGCTCATACAAATAGGTTCCCACCTCTCCGCTCACCAGGGAGGGAGATTGCTCTTCCTCGACGGGCGTAAACGTAAAGACAGTCTGGTCACTGCCCAGGTTCACGCAAACGATTCGAGGAGCCTCGGCACGCATCGACTGCTCATCATTATCCATTATAAAGAGAAGTTCCTTGCACTCGTTTCGCACGGACAACACGTGTACCTCTATCGCCCAAGGCAGCAACGCCAATGTCTGGTGAATATCAGCCATCGGCGAGATCTTGGCGATGACACGGGGGGCATACGCGAACAAACCCGGTAACAAGACCGTCAAGTCCGGCTCGCAATCCTGTAAAGCGAAAACCCGCTTATTCCCGTCCCCCCTCCGGGCCGGGTCTATATAAAACAAGTCGAACGGGCCTTTCCCCTCTAAGGCAGACAGCGAATCGCCGTTCACCACCTCTATATTGTCCGCTCCCAACACCCTGAAGTTATGCCGGGCCGCCTCGCAATAGAAGGCGAAACGCTCTAAATAGGTCAAGCTTCTCACCTTTCGGGAGAAAAAGTAACTATCCACCCCCAAGCCTCCGGTAAGATCGCACATCCGTACGCCTGCACTCACCAGCGTCTGCTTGTAAGCCGCCGCCCATTCACCGGAGCATTGCTCGGCGGAGATGCGTGAGGGGAAAAGCACCTCCTTGTTCGCCCACCACGAAGGCAGTTTATCCTTCACTTTCCGTCTCGCCAAGATCTGATCGACCGCCAATGGCATATCCACTTCCGGATAACGCTTGGT
This sequence comes from Parabacteroides sp., assembly GCA_028689545.1. Lineage (GTDB taxonomy): Bacteria > Bacteroidota > Bacteroidia > Bacteroidales > Tannerellaceae > Parabacteroides. Next base: position 2,746 of record JAQVCX010000069.1, on the reverse strand, counting down.
AGACAGCAGCAGCCGGTCCGGGTTATCATCTTTGTGCTCATCTACAAACCGCAACAAATATTCTAGATCTTTCATACCTTTCTTTTATACAACGGCAAAAGTACGACTATTCATCCGTATTTCCGGCATCCTAAAATAAGGCATTCTAAGAAAACAAGGGAAATGAGGGGACGAATCCGGAAAAAACTGTATATTTGTCCTTTGGTTGAAAACCTTGTAAACTGTATATTAACAAGATTAATTCTATTAGTAAATGGGAAGAGTATTAGTTATTGGTGCAGGGGGCGTAAGTACCGTTGCTGTTAAGAAAATAGCGATGAACGCGGACGTCTTCACGGATATCATGGTAGCTAGCCGTACGCAAAGTAAATGCGACAAGATAGCCGCCGATATCAAGAACGTGAACGTGCAAACCGCACGGGTAGACGCAGACAACGTGCAAGAGCTCGTTGCCTTGTTTAACGCCTTCAAACCGGATTTGGTAGTAAATCTGGCCTTACCTTATCAAGACTTGCATATCATGGACGCTTGTCTGGAATATGGTGTCAGTTATTTAGATACGGCCAACTACGAACCACTTGACGAAGCCAAATATCAATACAGCTGGCAATGGGCCTATAAAGACCGTTTCGAGAAAGCCGGCCTTACCGCTATCTTGGGCTGCGGTTTCGATCCGGGGGTTACCGGCGTGTACACAGCCTACGCCGCGAAGCATCATTTCGACGAGATGCACTATCTGGATATCGTAGACTGCAACGCGGGAGATCACCATAAGGCTTTCGCCACCAATTTCAATCCGGAAATCAATATCCGTGAGATCACTCAACGTGGCAAATATTTCGAGGACGGGGAATGGAAGGAGACCGATCCGTTGAGCGTACATAAGGCGTTGAACTATCCGAATGTAGGGCCGAAAGAATCGTATCTGATGTATCATGAGGAACTGGAAAGCTTGACCAAGAACTTCCCGACCCTCAAACGGGCTCGTTTCTGGATGACTTTCGGACAGGAATACTTGACGCATCTACGTGTAATCCAAAATATCGGTATGGCCCGTATCGACCCGATCCTTTACAACGGGCAGGAAATCGTTCCGATCCAATTCTTAAAGGCCGTATTGCCGAACCCGGGTGACCTGGGAGAGAATTATACCGGCGAGACTTCCATCGGTTGCCGCATCCGTGGTATCAAAGACGGTAAGGAACTGACTTATTACGTGTACAACAACTGTAGCCACCACGCCGCTTACCTGGAGACAGGGGCGCAGGGCGTTAGCTATACCACCGGTGTGCCCGCCATGATCGGCGCCAAATTATTTATGCAAGGCGTTTGGAAGAAACCGGGTGTATGGAACGTGGAGGAATTCAATCCGGACCCGTTCATGAAAGAGCTAAACGAGCAAGGTTTGCCTTGGCATGAATTGCGGAACATTGACTTGGAACTGTAAGATGGCAATACAAATAGGCGATAAGGTTCCCGATCTTTTGGGAACCGATCAAGACGGTAAAGAGGTAAAGATAAGTGACTACAAAGGAAAGAAAGTAGCGCTCTATTTCTATCCGAAAGATAACACGAGCGGTTGCACGGCGGAAGCGTGCAGCCTACGTGATGGCTATCAAGCCTTGCAAGCGAAAGGCTTCGAGATCATCGGGGTTAGCAAAGATAGCGCCAAGTCGCATCAGGGCTTTATACAAAAGCAAAATTTACCTTTCCGTTTAATAGCGGACACAGACACTACCTTGCAAGAATTGTTCGGTGTGTGGGCTGAGAAAAAAATGTACGGACGTTCATACATGGGGACTCTCCGTACCACCTTTATCATTAACGAGGAAGGTATTGTTACCAATATCATCGGGCCGAAAGAGGTGAAGACGAAAGACCATGCAAATCAAATCCTTAATATATAAAGGAGACATATGGCAAAAGAAGAAAATTTGTTCGAAGAGAAAGCGAAAGAAGAAAGTGGCAAACCAGCCGCAAACGCGGATAAGCTAAAGGCTTTACGTGCCGCGACGGATAAAATCGAGAAGAACTACGGAAAAGGTTCGATCATGAAACTAGGCGACGAGAGCATAGAGGATATCGAGGTGATACCGACAGGCTCTATCGCGTTGGACGCGGCGCTAGGCGTAGGTGGATATCCGAAAGGACGTGTCATCGAGATCTATGGCCCGGAATCTTCAGGTAAGACAACGATAGCGATCCACGCGATCGCCGAGGCTCAGAAAAAAGGAGGTATCGCCGCTTTTATCGACGCGGAGCATGCCTTCGATCGTTTCTATGCCGAGAAACTAGGTGTTGACGTGGAGAACCTATGGATCTCCCAGCCGGATAACGGCGAGCAAGCCTTGGAAATAGCGGAGCAGTTGATCCGTTCGTCCGCCGTAGATATCATCGTTATCGACTCCGTAGCCGCCTTGACTCCCAAGGCCGAGATTGAGGGCGATATGGGAGATAGCAAGATGGGTCTGCAGGCTCGTTTAATGTCGCAAGCCCTTCGTAAGTTGACGGCCGCGATCAATAAGACGAATACGACCTGTATCTTCATCAACCAGTTGCGTGATAAGATCGGTGTAATGTTCGGAAACCCGGAAACGACGACAGGTGGTAACGCGTTGAAGTTCTACGCATCGGTTCGTCTGGATATCCGTAGCATCGGAAAGCTGAAAGATGGCGGCGAGATCAAAGGTAACCAAGTGCGCGTAAAAGTCGTAAAGAATAAGTTGTCCCCTCCCTTCCGCAAGTC